>JANOWR010000031.1:0-5923 GCA_031417995.1 Polaromonas sp.
GCCACCCAGGTCTTCAGCCGTGACAATCTCGCCCGTTGCGGCCTTGACCAGCGGTGGGCCGCCCAAAAAGATGGTGCCCTGGTTGGCCACGATGATGCTTTCATCGCTCATGGCGGGCATGTACGCGCCGCCTGCCGTGCAGCTGCCCATGACGACGGCAATTTGCGCAATGCCCTCAGCGCTCATGTTGGCCTGGTTGTAAAAGATGCGGCCAAAGTGGTCGCGGTCAGGAAACACATCGTCCTGGTTTGGCAAGTTGGCACCGCCAGAATCGACCAGGTAGATGCACGGCAAGTTGTTCTGCTGTGCAATTTCTTGCGCGCGCACATGCTTTTTCACCGTCATGGGGTAGTAGGTGCCGCCCTTCACAGTCGCGTCATTGCACACCACCATGCAGTCCACACCGCTCACGCGGCCAATGCCGGTGATCAAGCCGGCACAAGGCGCCGCGCCGTCGTACATGGCGTGCGCCGCCAGGGGTGAAAGTTCTAGAAACGGCGTACCAGGGTCCAACAGCATTTGCACCCGCTCACGTGGCGGCAACTTGCCCCGCGCCACGTGCTTGGCCCGGGCCACTTCACCCCCACCAGCAGCCGACTTGGCCACCTCACCGCGCAAGTGGTCCACCAGCGTTTGCATGGCCGCCACATTGGCCTGGAAGTCGGCAGTGCGGGCGTGTAGTTTTGTCTCCAGAACTGGCATGCAGGTCTTTCTGTTGTCGAAGATTTGCTTGAAACGCTTGATTGACGTTTACGTAAACGTCAATTCTAGGCGGTTTTGACTCATTGCCTGATTTTGCACTTTCAAATCGCGTGTCGATAGCCGACCCGGCCAAAGCAAATCAGTTCAGCTGAATTCCTGCCAAGCCGTATGTGGCCGGACTTGTGACGCAAGGCACTTTAGACTATGCGCATGATCACCCTTCACCACTGCGTCAGCGCCCGATCGTTTCGACCCCTGTGGATGCTTGAAGAACTGGGCCTGCCCTACACGCTGTGCATGCTGCCTTTTCCGCCGCGTGCGCTGGCCCGCCATTTCCTGGCAGACAACCCACTGGGCACCGTACCGCTGCTAGTTGACGGCGACACTCGCATGACCGAATCCGCCGCGATATGTCAATACCTTGCGGCACGGCACAGCCCCGCACAACTCGATGTGCCGGTGACAGACCCAGCCCATGGTGCCTACCTGAACTGGCTGCACATGGGAGAGGCCACGCTGACCTTCCCGCAGACGCTGGTACTGCGCTACACCCACTTCGAGCCCGAGGAACGCAAACAGCCCCAGGTCGCGGACGACTACAGCCGCTGGTTTCTGGCCCGGTTGAAGGCAATTGATGCAACCCTTCAACAGCAGGACTTTCTCTGCGCTGGCCGTTTCACGGCGGCCGATGTGTCAGTCCACTACGCCCTCATGCTGGCCAGCCACCTGGGTTTGGCGCAGCAATTCCCCGATGCCGTGCGCCACTACCACCAACGGCTGGAACAGCGCCCCGCATTCCAGCGCGCACTGCAAGTTCAGCACCAGGCAGCGCTGGATCAGGGCGTACCCACCACGCCAGCGCCGGATATGCGGATGGGCAAGTGAGCTGAACAGTGGCCCCCCCCTGCAGCGTTCTATCACAACTTCTGTGGGCAATTAAGGGAATGGGCGGGTGACGATGGCTGATGCCGTGAAGCTGACTGAGGTCAACCGGAATACTTTGGAGCAGCATTTTCGGAATCTGGTGGCGCGGGGGCATTTGCTGCAGCGGGGGAGTGGGCGTGGGGCTTGGTATGGGTTGGGGTGAAACCATGAATGATGAAATTTTTGTTTGGTGTTCTTCAGCATGTAAGTGCACAATTCTTAAATAGTTAACCGACAGGGAAAGCAATGGCTGAATCAAACATCGAGTGGACAGAACATACTTGGAATCCTGTAACGGGCTGCACCAAACTGTCCCCGGGCTGCAAACACTGCTACGCTGAAACTATGTCTCATCGTTTAAAGGCGATGGGTGCTTCTGGCTATGAGGATGGCTTCAAGCTCACTTTGCATCCGGAACGCCTACAGCAGCCTTTGCTGCGCAAGAAGCCAACAACCTATTTCGTAAATTCAATGTCGGATCTTTTTCACGAGGAAGTACCGGACGAATATATTGAAAAAGTGCTTGAGGTGTGTCAGGCCACACCTCATCACACATATCAGGTGCTCACAAAACGAGGGGAGCGACTTGAAAGCTTCTTCAAGAGACGCATTTGCCCACCAAATGTTTGGCTCGGTGTGTCTGTTGAAGATAAAAAATATGGAGTTCCTAGAATCGCGCACCTCCGCAGAATTAAAGCAGCAGTTCGCTTCTTGTCTGTAGAGCCGCTCCTAGAGGATGTCGGAAAACTCAATCTCAAAGATATTCACTGGGTCATTGTGGGTGGCGAGAGCGGCGTCAAAGCACGGATCATGAAACCCGAGTGGGCAGACAATGTTCGTATCCAAGCTTTAGCACAAGGGGTAGCTTTTTTCTTTAAGCAATGGGGCACATTTGGCTCTGACGGCGTGCGCCGGGGAAAGAAGCTAAACGGACGAGAGCTAAACGGTAGGCGCTGGGACGACTTCCCCATGAAGGTGGTTTCAGCCTAGTCAAATAAACCCATGTTTTGATCTCTCGCTACATCACCCCACAGCTTGATCGGTAACTCATGACGTGCAAAAAAAACCAACTTGTATATCTCGCTTTGGCTGTTGTTGTAGATCGGATGTGCCTTTGCAAATTTGAAGTCGAGCGCTTCTATATTTGCGTACCAGTCACTAAACAGGGCTACTGGCAATGATGCGTTGTTAACACCTGCTAGACGATTACGCCATCCGGGAGAAACATCGTCAAATCGTGGGTTCTCGGGATTAGTAGCGTTAGCAGTATTTCTAAGCCAATCCATTGTCGAAAAATGAACTACAAAATCGACCTTAGGAAGCGATGCCAAGGTCTTTAACATTTGATACGACAACAAGGAGAGGTTGTAAGGGTCGACATAGACCAAGCACAACGACCGATCAGGTACCTCACGAATCATCTCGTTGACTGTATCTTCCGCTTTTCCATGAAAAGCCTTCACCTTACAACCGGTCGCAACCAGACGAGCTTCACAGGCATCTAGCTTCGGTTTATCAAAATCGCCGACTAGGACTTGATCGAATGGAGCCTTACTAACTTGTGATTGCCGCCATGCAACCATTGCACCGCCTGGGCGAGTAAAGCTTTCGTCCCGACCTTGCATTCGACCCGCACCACAAAACGGATCAATATAAATCCAGTTAGAGAATTTTGGACTTTTCGCAGCAGACCGTGCCGCATCAATGTAAGTTGCAAGAAGACGATGTTTCTCGCGCCATACCCAGTCACGAACCCCATCGCCATCTTTGCCTCGGTCTAAAACCATAGCAGGATGAGTATCGGGCTCAAGTGGTTGGTTCAATATCAGGCGGGTGTTGGTTTTCATCGCGTCTCCCTAGATTGCATTCTGCACTAAATGAGTAAGTACGCGTAACTTCTTCACCGCTGTTTCCAGCTCGCAGCGTGAATTGCCTACTAGACGTTTAAATCAACGTTTTTCAGCTTGCCAAAGGTCATGCTGCCCTTGCATACGAAGCCAAATCTCAGGGCTATTACCAACCCACTTACCAACACGTAGCGCCATTTCATCCGTGATGGCTGTGCGCCCGTTGATCACGCGTGACAGGGTGACAAGTGACACGCCTAACTGCTCTGCCGCTTCGTTCACGCTCAGTTGCAGTTCAGGCAGAACGTCATCACGAATGATGAGGCCAGGGTGCGTAGGGGTATGCATGGTAGTCAATAGTGCCACTTAGCGAGGTACAAAAATCGCCGGGCTAATTCCAAAAAATCCACCCAACTTGCCCGCCATCGCAGCACTGATCTTTCGCTTCCCTGCCAAAATTGCCGACAGATTGCTTTGCGGCACAACGCTAGCCAAGTCTTCCTGCTTCAAACCGCGCGCCTCCATCAAAAACCGTAGCGCGTCTTTGGGGTCAGCGGCCTCAATCGGGTGGTGTACCTGTTCATAGCGCGACACCAGGTCAGACGTCAGATCAAGCAGACCTGAGAGTGGATGGTCTTCATCATCACCAGTCACATCCAATAGCGCATTCATCATTTTGACGGTGCGGTCGTAGTCAGCTTCAGTGTGGATGGGGCGCAGGTGCGCCATGTTGTCGAAAGCTTGCCAAGCCGCTTGAAGAGATGGCATGTCAAATGATTTGCTGCGATTACCGATAGTTCGTTGCATGGTTAACCTCGGTTGTTCATGTCTTCACCCGCCCCACCATAAACGGAATAACAATTTTCTCAATAGCCAACAACAACCGCATCTCCCCGCCCAAAAACCGCTTAACCGGCGCTGGATAAGCCAAGTTCTGCGCCTCAATCTCCCCGCGTACAGCCGCAAAGGCTGACGGCAACGCGGTGGTCATCCGATCAAGTTCACGTTCGCTGATTTTGCGGTTTAGCCCCAGTGCCTCGCCTGCCTGCAACACCGCTTCGCGGGTGACTTGACCGAACTTGGTAGCGCCGGGCAACGCGATCATCATGTCTACTGCGGGCCAGGTGGCTCTTTCGTCTGCAAAGGCGATGGTTCGGTACACGGCGGTGCACAGCATGTCGTACGGGGGTGACACCTCAATGCCTTCGTGGCTGACCATGAAGGAAATGTTTTTCAAATGGTTGTCGTCGTTGCCCGTCAGCACATTGAAGATTAACCAGCGGTACAGGCGCTGCCTGGCAGTGGCACGAATGCGGCACAGGTCAATGCATGCCGCCATGGTTTGCAGGCTGGCTGATGTATTTTTGAAGTTGCGGGACTTGCCCAACAGCTGGCAAGCATCAATCACGTGGCGGCGTTGTGTGTTGCCCTGCTCGTCTTGAAACCTGTCAAAACGCTCAATGATGTATGCCGGCTCGGGCACATACATGCGGTGAACGGCTGGAGCACCCAGCCCCAGTTCAGCGGCCAATCGCAGCATGGCGTATTCATTAATGACAGACGATGGGTAGTCGTCACTCAAGTGGTCGGGCTTGAGGATGTGGGTTGATGGTTCGCAGCCCACAGGCTCGTACAGCTTGCCGTCACGCAAAACAACCAGCAGCTTGTGCTGCGCGCCTGCAACAGACATTTGTTTGGGCGCACCGTTGCTGAGTGACTGACGCGGCAGGTTGCGAATGCGCTGGCTTAGCGCGTCATCAAGCAGCGGTTTGAGTTGGCCGCTTGGCTTGGCATTGCTGCTGGGTGGCAGCAACACCAATGACCCGGCAGATTCAGCCCCCAAATATTGCAGCAGGGCAAAGGCATCGTCACCCTTCAGGCCAGCGTCTTTAATCAGCGCTTCGCGCAGGGCTTCTTCAGGCAAGAGGTTGTCGAAGTACCACTGCACGGGCCGCTGGGTTGCGCCGTCTTGATGCAGCTGGGTTGCGCGACCAAGGCTGGGGGTCAGGTCAAAACTGCCTGGCGCATTGGCCCATGCGGGGTCGTATTCAAAACGCCACAGGTCATTGCCTTCACTGAGTGTGCCAACGCGCTGGTCGTTGAGGTAGGCATTGAGTGTGCGCATGGTCTTAACGCGCTTTTGATGTTTTGTTTTTTGCGGGCTTGCCTCGCAGCAACGCCAGCTCAGGCCGGGATTGTTCTGGAATATCAACCGACAGCTTGAGCCCCATTTCGCCCAGCACTTTAAAGACGAGGCCCATGCGCACCGTTTCTTTGCCAAGCTCAACGTCAGACGCAAACTGTTTGCTCACGCCCGCCGTAGCGGCCATGTCGTCCAGGCGGAGTTTGCTGGTGCGCCGCACGGCACGGAGTGCCAGCCCAAGGTCGGCTACAGAGTTGATGGGTAGTTGCATAAAAATCCTGTGATTGCAGGATTTTAATGATAATGC
>JANOWR010000032.1:0-13984 GCA_031417995.1 Polaromonas sp.
GGCCCGATATGCTGTACGGTCTGCCCAGCAAACTGGCCACTTGCGTCATGTCACCAGCGCCGAGTGCTTGTCGCACCGCTGAACTTGAAACGCGCGTGCTCTGAACTTCATAGCTGTTCATGCGCGCCACATCAAAGCCCAGCCGCCTTCCGGCCTCATCAAGCATGGCGTAGCCGCCAGCCCGCTTGGCACCAAAGCGGAAATCATCGCCCACCAGGATGTACCTTGCTCCCAGGCCTTGCACGAGCACGTCATTGATAAAAGCTTCCGGGCTCTGGCTGGCCAAGCGCGCATCAAAGGGCAGCACCACGACCTGGTCAATGCCGCAGGCCGCCAGCTCGGTCAGCTTGTCGCGTAGCGTCGCAATACGCGGCGGTGCGAGTTCGGGTTTTTTGGCCAGCGCTGCAAAGTAGTCGCGCGGATGCGGCTCAAACGTCATCACGCAACTGGGCACGCCCCGGTGTTGCGCCTCGTTTTTAAGCAGGGCCAGCATGGCCTGATGGCCCCGGTGCACGCCGTCGAAATTGCCAATCGTCAGGGCGCAGGCGCTTGCAAGCTGGGGGTGGCGATAGCCGCGAAAGACTTTCATCCGCTGATTATCGTTTTAATAGCAGTTGCGTCGGCTTAATCCGCCATTGCGAGCAGTTTGTCATGTTTTCCCTGTATATTGACGGTTGATGTGACAGAAGTGTTTCCATTTTTAAATGGAGGTCAGGTTTGAAGGTTTTAAAGCTCTCAGCGCAAGGTTTGCCGCAGTCGTGGATCAGCCTTGAAGAAGCCGTACTTCACTACGCCGCCGACGAGGTGCGCTGGGAGATGGGCGCGCATGTGGCTACTTTTCACGGCGGTCACAACGCCATGACGGGTGACCAGTCCATCATCACCATCAACAGCATCATTGGCACCAAGGGTGTGCCCAAAATCAACCCGTTTGAATTAAAACCCGGCCTGACGAATGGCAAGCTGTTTGTACGCGACCGCAATGTGTGCGCCTACTGCGGCCAGCATTTCCATGAAGAAGAGCTGACCCGAGAACACATCATTCCGTTTGCGCAAAAGGGCATTGACACCTGGATGAACGTGGTGACTGCCTGCCGCGCCTGCAACCACCGCAAGAGCAGCCGCACGCCCGAGCAAGCCGGCATGCCGCTGCTGTACACACCCTATGTACCCAGCCTGTGGGAAGACTTTATTCTGCGCAACCGCCGCATTCTGGCGGACCAGATGGAGTTTTTGATGGCGCATATTCCAAAAACGTCACGCCTGCACGCGTGACGTTCCGAGTTTTCGTCACGCCTGCAAGCGTGATGGTCTTGCTTCACGTTTTTTAGACGTGGTTGAGCCTTGGCTACTGCCCGGTCGCAGTCACACCGCAAGTCACCACAAACGACAAAGTAGAGTTGGCATTGAACGTGGGCGTGATGGTTAGCCCTGTAGACTGCAAGGCGCTGATGGTCAAAGGAGATGGGCAACTCGCTGTGCCTGCCGTCACCGCGCAAGATACTGTCGTACAACTCAGACCTGTAGCCGCCGGGTCCTTCAGGACTGTGCCGGGTGCTGCCGCTGGCCCTATATTGGCCACCGTGATGGTGTAGCTTGTGGTGGCGCCGGCTACCAGCGAGCTCACGCCATTTGTCTTGGTCACCGACAAATTGGCAGAGGGATTGACAGTCGTCAGCACCGTGGCGGTGTTGTTTGTGTTAACGGTATCACTGGTTCCTGAAAGAGGTGCCAGGGTTACCGTGTTAGTGACGGTGCTGGCTACCGTCTGCGTTTTGCTGACCAAAGAGGTGGCAATGATCGTGCATTGCGCGCCCGCCAGCGCATTGGTTACGGTGCCCGTCACAACAGTGGCCCCGCCGACAACCGACGACGCGGTCGTACAACTGCCCCCGCCAATCATGGCTGCTGTGATTGACAGGACAGGTGTCATCAAGGTCGGAAGCGTATCGGTGAAGGTCGCCGAGCCGGTGCCTCCGCTTGCAGAGTTGGTGATGGTCACCACGTATTGGACTGTTTGCCCCCCCCCTATGGTGACCACACCCGTGCTGGTGGTGCCGCACACGCCCACGCACTGTGACTTGCCGGCGGAAAAGTCGGTTCCGACTTTGTAAGTGGCGCTCGCGGCCGCAGCATTGCTACCCGAAGTCGTGGCAAGCGCTCCGGCTGCAATCGTATTGGTATAGGCACCAGTCGTCGGCGGCCCCCTGACACTGAAGGTGATGGTGCAACCCCCTGCCGGTATTCGCCCGCCAGCTGCAAACGTAAAGGTGGTGGCCCCGGCGGTAGCCGTGATCACATTTGTGACGGTGGTGCTGGCGACACAAGCGCCCGTGGTCAGGTTGGGTATCGGCGCTACCGTCAAGCCAGCGGGGAAGGTGTCGGTCAGCGTCTGTGTCAACCAGATCGGGGCCGTATTCGTGTTGCTGATGGCCACCACCAGCGTTGCTGTATTGGGTGAGCCCCGTGCTTCATAAGTCGGCGTAATGCTTTTGGAAATGGTGGGCGGGGCCGGGGTGAGCACACAGTTGCCCATGTCGGTGATCTGATAAAGGGTCGTGGGTGAAGCGTCAACAAGCACTTGCGAATTGGCCACGCCGGTTTGGAACTGGTAGGCAATCTGGTTGTTTGTCGCCCCTGCTAAATAAGAGTCACCTGTCGTGGGGAGCGCCGACACACCCTGAACAGCAAGCGGCGTGACGTTGTATGTCACGCTGGCACCTGCCACTGCGCTGGTGATAGAGCCATTGACGATGGTCAAGGTTATCGGGTACAGCGCCGGGCCTGGGGTTGCCGTGTTGCTCATTATCCAGATCTGGTTATTTTTGTCCATGTAAATGTCACCACTGCCGCCGGTTGTGATTTTTCCGCCGCCCAGGCCAGCGGTGTAGGTCACGCTTGTCCACTTCGCGGTGGTAGTGGCGACTGTCTTGTTAACAATTGCCAGTGAGTACCAACCTGATGTGGTGCCGTCGGAGGACATGTAGATCAGGTTGCTGTTCTGGTCAACCACGGCACCAAGGATATTGCCGTTGCCGCCGGCTGTGGGGGCCGCGGGCGCAATCGTACCCACTGTCGCTGTCGCGTAGGTGTTGATGTCTACTGACATGGTGTTCAGCCCGGCGCGGTCGAAATAGTACAGCTTTGCTGTGGCGAAATCGCCCGCCAGCGCATTGGCGTTGCCAGTCAGCGTAAAGGACAGGGTGGTGAACTTTTGTGCTGTGCCGGTACTGCCGTTGTAGTAAGCAAGTCTGTAGGGCTGGGCACCGCTGGCGCTGGTGGCGATGCCCCACATGGCTGTACAGGCCGACTGCGCAAACGACACGCTGGGCAGGGCCAGCAGCGTGAACGCAAGTGCCAGCAGCAGGCTGTGGATGCGCTTTAAGCGTGAAAAGGAATGACCCAGCATCAAAAGTTTGCAGTCATCAACAAATGGGTAAATTGGCTTTCACAAATTAATTGTAACGGGGTCTGTACAAGTTGAACGGGTAGCAAGTCTCATTTCCGGACTATTTCACGATGCCAGTGTCTGTTCGCAACACAACTAGCCACTCGAAGCTACACCCGCCTTAAGCCGCCGTTACCAGACAGCGGTGTGGTTACCTGTCAGCGACTCAGGCAAAAACCCCGGCTGTGTCCTGCATGCGCGCGCTGACCTGTCCCAGATGATGCAGCGTGTCGCCAAAGGTCATTTCGAGTTGCGTCAGCTTTTTGAAGTAATGGCTGACGATGTATTCGTCAGTCACGCCAATGCCGCCATGCAGTTGCACGGCCTCTTGCCCGATTTTGCGCATCGACACGCCCAGCTGGTATTTGGCTCTGGCCATGGCCGCCGTGCGCTCGGCAGCGGGCGCGTTCAGCTTCATGCTGGCGTAGTAGCTCATGGACCTGGCCAGCTCCAGCTGCATCTTCATGTCGGCCACGCGGTGGCGCAGCGCCTGAAAGCTGCTGATCAGCACGCCAAACTGTTTGCGCGTGTTCATGTAGTCCACCGTAACCGCCAGGGTTTGGTCCATCACGCCGATGGCTTCGGCGCAGGTTGCAGCGATGCCGATGTCCATCGCATGCGCCAGTGCCGTTGCACCGTCGGTTGTGATCAGGGTCGCCGCTGCGTTTTGCAGCGTCACTTCTGCGGCGCGCCCGCCGTCTTGCGTGACATAGCCGCGTGTGGTGACACCGGCTGCCGTACGTTCAACCAGAAACAGCGCCAGCTTGGCGTCCACCATGGCAGGGACGATAAAAGCGTCTGCATGGTCACCTGCGGCTACTATGCTTTTTGTAGCTGTCAGCGCCCATGTTTGTTGGGCTGGCGTCGCTTTTGCTTCACATTTTGTGAGGTTGTAGCGTCCCGCACGCTCCTGGTAGGCCAAAACGACCAGGCTTTCACCCGACGCGATTTTTGGCAGCCAGTCCGCGTTGACGGTATCTGGCGCATAGCCCGCCAGCACAGCACCGGCAATCAGCGTTTGGCCCAGCGGCTCCAGCACCATGCCGCGCCCCAGCTCTTCCATCACCACCATGGCCTCTAGTGGCCCCATGCCCATGCCGTCATGGGCCTCGGGCACATACAGGCCTGTCAGGCCCAGTTCCGCGAGTTCGCCATAAGCCTCGCGGGAAAACCCGCCCGATGCCGTGATGCCTTTGCGGCGATCAAAACCATAGCCTTTGCCCACCCACTTGCGAACTGCGTCGCGTAACTGCTCTTGGTCGTCTGTGAAATTGAAATCCATTTTTACTACTCCGTGCTGAGTCAACCATTAACCAAGAACAAACTGCGCAACAATGTTGCGCTGCACTTCATTGCTGCCGCCATAAATGGTGGTTTTGCGCATGTTGAAGTACGTTGATGCCAGCGGTGCATTGCCAGGTACACCACCCGGGTAGTCGCCTTGCCAGCCAGCCTCCATGGCTTCTTCAATAAACGGCATCGCAAATGGCCCTGCGGCCAGCATCATCAGTTCTGCATAACGCTGCTGGATTTCGCTGCCCTTGATTTTCAACAGACCTGCAATGTCGAGCGAGTTTTTGCCAGACTTTTCATTGGAAAGCACCCGCAACACCAGCATCTCGAGGGCCACCACATCCACTTCCAGCCTGGCGATTTCGTCGCGAAACCTGACGTCGTCCCACACGCCTTCGGTCTTGGCGATTTTTTTCAGCCGCTCAAGTTCGCGCTTGCTGCGGTTCACATCAGCAATATTGGTGCGCTCATGGCTGAGCAAATGCTTGGCATAGGTCCAGCCTTTGTTTTCTTCACCAATCAGGTTGTTGGCAGGCACTTCCACGTTGTCAAACCACACCTCATTGACTTCGGCCTCACCATCGAGCAACACAATCGGCTTGACGCTCACGCCGGGGGACTTCATGTCGATCAGCAAAAACGAAATACCGGTTTGCGGCTTGCCATCATTGCTGGTGCGCACCAGGCAAAAAATCCATTCGCCATACTGGCCCAGCGTGGTCCAGGTTTTTTGGCCATTGACGATGTATTTGTCACCCACACGTTCAGCCTTGCATTTGACCGATGCCAGGTCCGACCCCGAGCCCGGCTCGCTGTAGCCCTGGCTCCACCACACGTCGCCGCTGGCAATGCCCGGCAAAAAACGCGCTTGCTGCTCAGCATTGCCAAAGGCCATGATGACCGGCGCCACCATCACCGGGCCAAACGGCACCACGCGCGGTGCGCCAGCCAGGGCGCATTCTTCTTCAAACAAATGTTTTTGCACGGCGTTCCAGCCCGGGCCGCCAAACTCTTTGGGCCAACCGTGGCCCAGCCAGCCTTTCTTGCCCAAAATTTTTGCCCAGCGCTGCATGTCGTCACGCGTCTGGCGCAGCGCGTTGCGCACCTTGTGCTGTATGTCTGCGGGCAGGTTGGCGTGAACCCAGGCGCGAATGTCTTCGCGAAACTTTTGTTCTTCGGGCGTGAAAGCTAAATCCATGGGGTGTCTCCGTGTGTCAGATAGGCTGTCCAGATAGGCCGTTTTTAGCACGAATGTGATTTTCAACTTGTCAAAGTCGGGACTTGAGCGCTTGCAGCATGGTCATAATCTTGCCTGCCATGATGCCAGTTACCCTTTTGCCCACCAGAAATATTGTCGTTTTAATCTCGGGCGCTGGGTCCAACATGCTGGCCATTGCCCAAGCCGCGCATAAGGAAAACTGGCACGACACGCTGGGTGCCCGCGTGGCGTGCGTCATCAGCAATCGGCCAGATGCAGAAGGGCTGGCGCTGGCCACCCAGCTTGGCATCGCCACACAGGTGATTGACCACAAGGCATTTAATTCACGTGACGCATTTGATGCTGCCTTGCAAACCGCTATTGACATCTACCAACCTGCTTTGGTGGTGCTGGCAGGATTCATGCGCATTTTGACGCCTGCTTTTGTAGCTCACTATGCGGGCAGGCTGGTCAATGTTCACCCATCACTGCTACCGGCCTTCACGGGCCTGCATACCCACCAGCGCGCCCTTGATGCAGGTTGCATGGTGGCAGGGGCGACGGTGCATTGGGTGACGCCTGAGCTTGACCACGGCGGCATCGTCGCGCAAGCGCTTGTGCCCATATTGCCAGGCGACACAGCCGAGACGCTGGCCGTTCGGGTGCTCAGCCAGGAGCATCTGCTGTACCCGCAAGCAGTGCGAAGCTTGTTGCAACGGCTTACAAAGTCACCTCACAAAAGTTGAAGGTTATTGAAGAGAGTTGAATCTGCTGTGCAGACGCCACCGTATTCATTTCAGCCGCTTGAATCGATGTTGATTTCGGCTTTTGTTTAACTTTTTTCAATTCAACTTCACAGGACTTCATATGAAAATCTCCCGCAAATTCGCTGCTGTCACGATGGCTGTCATGCTGGGTATGGGCGCTGCTTCTTCTTTCGCACAAGTCATGGTGGGCGGCGCGCCCATGCTGGCATCCAAAGACATCATTGACAACGCTGTCAACTCCAAAGACCACACAACACTGGTCGCCGCTGTCAAAGCCGCGGGCCTGGTGGACACGCTGAAAAGCGCCGGCCCTTTCACCGTGTTTGCACCTGTCAACGCTGCCTTTGCGGCCCTGCCAGCCGGGACGGTGGACACCTTGCTCAAGCCTGAAAACAAAGCCATGCTGGGCGGCATTCTGACCTACCACGTGGTGGCAGGCAAGATGGACGCCGCATCACTGTCCAAAGCCATCATGGACGGCGGCGGCAAGGCAACACTGAAGACCGTTGCTGGCGGCAATCTGACAGCCATGACGTCTGCCGGCAAAGTCATGGTGATGGACGAAAAAGGCGGCACCGCCACCGTGACGATTGCTGACGTGTACCAGTCCAACGGCGTGATTCACGTGGTGGACAAGGTGCTGTTGCCCAAGTAATTTTTTGTGATTTGGCAAATAGCCGGGCGCTTGCGTCCGCTATTTGTTTTTCAGCGTTTGCAGCGCCGCTTTCACAATGCTCGCCGCATCGACCCCAAAGAAACCCCGCAGCGCGGCCCTTGTGTCGCTGCGGCCAAAGCCATCGGTACCCAGCGTGGTGTAGCTGCGGCCTTTGGGCAGCCAGGCGCGAATGCTTTCGGGGACGGCGCGCACGTAGTCGGTGGCGGCAATGATGGGGCCTTCGCTGACTGCCAATTGTTGGGTGATGAAGGCATGGTCTGATTCAAAGTTGGCAGCGCCATCTCGTGCCAGTTCACTCCAGCTTGTCACGCTGAATACCGTGACCTCAATGGCCAAAGCTTCCAGCTGCGCCGCAGCCTTGATGACCTCGGTCAAAATCGCGCCAGAGCCCATCAAAATGACTTTTTGAGCCGTTTTTAGGGGTGTTTTTGAGCTGTGGCCCAATGAATCCGGGCGCAAGCAGCTATTTAATTTATAGCATCCACGAATGATGTCTGCCTCGCTGCCAGGCACCAGGTCCGGCTGGGCGTAGTTCTCGTTCATCATCGTGACGTAGTAAAAAACGTCTTTTTGTTCGACCATCATTTCGCGCATGCCTTGGTCAATGATGACAGCCAGCTCGCAGGCAAAGGCCGGGTCGTAGGCCTTGCAGTTCGGAATGGTGGCGGCTATCAGGTGGCTGGTGCCGTCCTGGTGCTGCAGGCCCTCACCGCTCAGGGTGGTGCGACCGGATGTAGCGCCCAGCAGAAAGCCGCGTGCCCGCTGGTCGGCCGCTGCCCAGATCTGGTCGCCCACGCGTTGAAAGCCGAACATCGAGTAATAGATATAAAACGGCAACATGGCCAGGCCGTGCACGCTGTAGCTGGTGGCGGCTGCCGTCCAGCTGGCCAGGGCGCCTGCCTCGCTGATGCCTTCTTCCAGAATCTGCCCGTCCATCGCCTCGCGGTAGCTCAGCACCGAGCCAATGTCTTCAGGCGCATAGCGCTGGCCCACACTTGAATAAATGCCGACCTGCTTGAACAGATTCGCCATGCCAAAGGTGCGTGCTTCGTCGGCCACGATGGGTACGATTTTTGGACCCAGTTCCGTATCTTTCAGCAAGCCGCCCAGCATGCGCACAAAGGCCATGGTGGTGCTCATCTCCTTGCCGTCTGCCTGCAACGCAAAGCTTGCATAGGAGGGCAGGGCGGGGATGTTGACGATGCTGGCCGTCGTGTCACGTTTGGGCAAGTAGCCGCCCAACGCCGTGCGTTTGGCATGCAGGTATTGCATCTCGGGGCTGTTGGCTTCGGGCTTGTAAAAGTCAATGCGCGTGGCTTGCTCGTCGGTCAGTGGCAGGTTAAAGCGGTTTCTAAAACCAATCAAATCCGTCTCGTCAAACTTCTTTTGCGAATGGGTGGTCATCTTGCCCTGGCCTGCGCTGCCCATGCCGTAACCCTTTTTGGTGTGCGCCAAAATCACGGTGGGCTGGCCTTTGTGCGCTGCAGCAGCGGCATAGGCGGCGTGGATTTTCACCAGGTCATGGCCACCGCGTTTGAGGCGGTCAATCTGCTCGTCTGTCATGCCCTGTGCCAGCCGTGCCAGTTCTTCGTTCTGGCCAAAAAAGGTGTCCCGGTTAAAGCGGCCGTCTTTGGCGGCAAAGGTTTGCATTTGGCCGTCAACCGTGTTGGCAAAGGCCCTGGCCAGTGCGCCTGTGGTGTCGCGCGCAAACAGGCCGTCCCAGTCGCTGCCCCACACCAGTTTGATGACGTTCCAGCCAGCGCCTGCAAACAGCTTTTCCAGCTCGTCAATGATGCGGCCATTGCCACGAACCGGGCCATCAAGCCGCTGCAAATTGCAGTTGACGACCCAGACCAGGTTGTCCAGCCCCTCGCGTGCGGCCAGCGTCAGGGCGCTCATGGATTCAGGCTCGTCCATCTCGCCGTCACCAAACACGCCCCACACTTTTCGCGTGTTGCAATCCAGCAAACGCCGATGCGTGAGATAACGCATGAAGCGCGCGTGGTAAATCGAGCTGATCGGCCCGATGCCCATCGAGCCGGTGGGGAACTGCCAGAAGTCGGGCATCAGATACGGGTGCGGGTAGCTGCACAGGCCTTGCGCATCCCCAGCCGTCAGTTCCTGGCGGTAAAAGCGCAAGTCGTTCTCGGTCAATCGACCTTCGAGGTAGGCGCGTGCATACACCCCCGGTGCGCTGTGCGGCTGAAAAAACACCAGGTCACCCCGGTGCTGCCCGTCGCCTAAACCTTCGCGCGCTTTGAAAAAGTGGTTGAAGCCGGTTTCAAACAGATCAGCCGCACTGGCGTAACTGGCAATGTGCCCGCCAAGCTCGCTCGACCCGCCAGATTCAACCTGATTCGCCCGCACCACCATCGCCAAAGCGTTCCAACGCATCAGCGCGGCAATGCGCTCTTCAATCGCCAGGTCGCCGGGGAAAACAGGTTGTTCATCGACATGAATGGTGTTGACGTAAGGCGTGCATAGCTCAGGCTGCCAGCCAATGCGCTGGGTGCGTGCGCTGCGGCTCAAAGTGTCGAGCAGCTGCCGTGCGCGAGTTGGGCCCTGGGTGGCAACCAGCGCCTCAAACGCTTCCAGCCATTCGGCGGTTTCTTGCGGGTCTGAGTCTTGGGTGAGGTGGGTGTCGTCGATGTTCATTGCCAACACTTTACGCAATTTTATGCAAAAGGTGCTGCTTTAAAATCAGGTGAAAACCGATGATGGCGGCACAATATGCTGATTTTTAACCGAATCTAAAACCAATGCAGCTAGATAACCTTGATTTAAAGATTCTTGACGAATTGCAGCGTGACGGCTCCCTGTCCAATGTCGAGCTGGCCCGGCGCGTGCATTTAAGCCCCTCGCCCTGCCTGGCGCGCGTCAAGGCGCTGGAGGCCGCCAAAGTGATTGACCGCTATGTGGCGATTGCCAACGCGGCCGCGCTTGGCCTGGGGTTGAGTGTTTTTATCTCCATCAGCCTGCGCAGCCAAAGCAAAGACGCACTGGCCGAATTTGAACGCCGCATCGTCGAGCACGACGAGGTGATGGAATGCTATTTGATGACCGGCGACAGCGACTATTTAATCCGCGTGGCGGTGGCCGACATAGGCGCACTGGAGAAATTTATTTTGAACCAGCTCACGCCCATCCCCGGCATTGAGAAAATCCGCTCGAGTTTTGCGCTGAAGCAGGTGAGGTACAAGACGGCCCTGCCTTTGCCCTGAGCTTTGCCTCAACCATTGCCGTTTGCCTGAATTCGAACTTGCTATTTAATTAATAGCTGCTTGCCACGTATCTATTAGGCTAGCGGTTTAAAAGATACATGAAACAGCATTAAATCGGCTTAGAAACAGCCGATGAGCCTTACTGCGGCTCAATCTTCGCGTCTGCAATCGCCTTCGCCCATTTCGCGGTTTCAAGCTTGCTGCGCTGGGCCAAAGCTTCTGGCGTGCCTGGCTCGACGGCAAAGCCGATACCTGCAAATTTTTCCTGAATGTCTTTGCTTTGCGCGGCGGCGTTGATGGCCTGGTTGAGTTTGGCGATGGCGTCTGGCGGCGTGCCTGCGGGGGCGAACATCGCAAAGTAGGCGATCAGTTCGTAGTCCTTCAAACCCAGTGCTTCATTGACGGTAGGCAGTTCGGGAATCGCCGGGGAGCGCTTGGTGGACGTCACAGCCAGGCCGCGAATCTTGCCACCCTTGACCTGGGGCAACATGACGGCAAAGTCTGCTGAAAACAGCATGACTTGCCCGCCAATCAGGTCGGTCATGGCGGCGGGGCCGCTCTTGTAGGGCACGCTGGTGAACTGCATGCCCGCCATGCTGGCGAGCATTTCAGACGACACCAGTTGCGATGTGCTGGCACTCGCAGCGGTGATCAGGCCTGATTTGGACTTGCCCAGCGTGACCAGTTCGCGCAGGGTCTTGGCGGGCACGTCGTTGTTGACAGCTACGATCAGCGGCACCGAGCCCATGTAGCCCAGCGGCGCAAAGGCGGTGTCCTGGTCGTAGGGCAGCTTTTTCATCAGGCTTTTCAGGGCGGCATTGGTGCTGTTGGTGCCAATCAGAATTGTGTAGCCGTCAGCTGGCGACTTGGCCACCGCATCAGCGCCCAGCATGCCGTTCACGCCAGGGCGGTTATCAACCACGATGATCTGGCCCAGCGTTTCGCTCATTTTGGCGGCAAAGGCGCGGCCAATCTGGTCGGTGGCGCTGCCTGCGGCAAACGGCACGATGGCCTTGATGGGTTTGTTCGGGTAAGCCTGGCCGAAAGCCGCGAAAGTCAGGCTGACCAAGGCTGCAACAAGAAGTGACTTTGAAGCAAGTGATTTGAAGGGAACTGAAACAAAGGTCATGTGGTGTCTCCTGATTTTAAAAAGATGCGCTAGGTTAGCTGATTTAGGACGTTTTGCGGACAGCCATGCGGCGGTAAACATCTTGTTTGGCGATCCATGGCGTGTTTGCTGTACGAGGGTTAAAAACAGATTGCTACTTAATATATAGCTGCTTGCACCTGATTTTATTGGCCTGCAGCTTGAAATCACAATGAAAAAGACGGGTTTTACCGGTTTTTTTGTGTCTCATCCATCAAGGGTGCCTGCAGGCTTGGCGACGCTTCAATCGCGTTGATTTTGGCAATTAGATCATCGCGCCGCTGGTTGAACTCATCTTGCTGTTCTGGGCCCGGGTCGCTGGTGACGGTGTCAACAAACTGCACCGCGCGCTTGGTGCCAAACGACATCTGGTTGAGCCGTGTTTTCAGGGCCTCCAGCACCTCTTTGTCGGTGCAAGGTACCAGGTTGGCCTGCCAGATGGCGATATGAAAGTTAAAGGCGTTGGGCATGTCAAATTTGTCGGACAAACGTATGCAGGCCGTCAAAATTTGCGTGCACTGCGACGACAGCGCGTTGCGGCTGATCGGGCCCTCAACCAGAATCAGGAAATACCCGTCATTGCATCTCGCGGCGGTGTCAATGTCACGCGCCCCCCGGTTCAAGACCTGGCCCAGTTGCTTGAGCATGGCGATTTGTTTTTCCGGGCTGAGCAAACCCATCAACTGCGGGTAGTCGATCCAGCGCAGCATGATGACACCGCAGCCCAGTTTGAGCTGGTTGGCCCGCAGCAACATTTGCGGCAGGCGTATTCTGGCCACACGCTCTTGCACCAGACCTGTGGCTGCATCGTAGGTGTTCAGCGCCGCGGCAAGCTCGGTTGACAGCAGGGCTGTGCGACTGCGCCAGACCAGTGCCAGCATCATCCACAACAGCCCCAAAATGGCAGAAAAAATACCTGCCGTTTGTGCAAACTCAATCTGCCTCACCCATCCCAGGTTGTAAGCCAGGCGGGCCATCGTAGCCAGGCCAATTGGCACCAGGCCGACCAGCAGCACGGCGTTCCACATTTGGCCGCGTACAGCCATCCAGGCCAGGCTGCCAATCACCAGAACTGTCACCAATGCAACCCAGGCGTTGCGTAGCTCACGCGAGCCAATATCCAGGTTGACGGCCGTCAATAACGCCAGCAGCACGCTGCCTATCGCCACAATGCGCAGCAGGCGATAGATCCAGATATGGCTGTCGCGTGCATAACTGGCATGGGCTGCAAACCAGGTGCCAGTTGCCAGTGCCAGACACGATGTCACCCAGCCCATCACCTGATTGAGGTGCACGCTGTTCGGCCAGATACGCCAGCCACCAAAACCGATCAGGGTGGCCTGCGAAAACATCAGGGCGACAACAAATGCGCCAAACCATAAAAATACCGTGCTGCGTGTAATGGCATAGGCAGCCATACACAGGAGGGTCAGTAGCCCAAACATGCCTCCGAGCAAACCAATCACAATACCGACGCGAGAAGAACCGTCGATGTATTCAATTGGCGTGATTAGCATGGGCCTTTCGGTAATGGCATTGCGGTGCTCAAAACGAAGGTAGTAATCTTGTTCGCTTCTGCTGCTTGACTGCACCTCAAAGCTGGGGGATCGGGTGCGCAAAGCCCATTGCGCCGGTGCAATGGATTCCCCGGCAGATTGAATTTGCCAACGGCCATTCGCATCGTGCGAATAAAGGCTTATTTTGGCGATGGAAGCGCGCGGGATTCGCACAAACCAGAGTTGTCTGGTGGGCGTGACGGGCAAGGTGAACCTGGCCCACACCTCCAGCTTGTCAGACGTTGGCAACACGGTGCTTGCGGTATAGGGCTGAAAGCGCCAGGCATCGGGCAAGGCGCTGAACTGGTCAGGCGTGGTGATGGTTCCTTTGGCTACGGCCACCCACTCCAACGGCTGCGCCAACGCGATTTGGGCGCTGCCGGAGTAGAGGCGGTCAAACTCCTGTGCGTGCCCCGCACCCCCCATCAAACACAACAACAGTAACCACAATGCGCGCAAATTTGTCTCAGGTTTTAAAGAAGCTTGACTACTTTGAAGCTACTCAGAGGATACCTTTGCATTGCAAAAAAACAAGTACGAGTCTTGAGGAATGTTAAACGCTATTGTTGTAATAGCTATTACGCTCGAATTTGTTGGCTTTTGGCTCTTGCAAGCAGTCAAAAGTCACATTTTTGACTGGAACACCAAGCCGGCATGCTCGCGAAGAGCGTGGAATTT
>JANOWR010000033.1:0-11569 GCA_031417995.1 Polaromonas sp.
GTCGCCCCGAAATAACTTGATTCGCCAGCATGTCAAACATGTCCAGAACGTGACGTCTGTTACCGACAGCTTGCACCGTGACAGAAAACGGATACAGCGTCCATTGATCTGCGAGGGCTCCAGGCTAAATAACCGGATCACACTGTCCGGTTTATCGGTATTTCTGGCGGAAGCTGTGAGATTCGAACTCACGGAGGACTCGCATCCTCGGCAGTTTTCAAGACTGCTGCATTCAACCGCTCTGCCAAGCTTCCAAGCCTCATAGTTTAACCGCTAGAGACTGGTGTGATGAATGGCGTGCTTAAAAAAGCGTTTTCAGGCCGCCAGCAACATGCCCTTGGTTTCAATAAACGTCACCACCTCAGCCAGGCCTTTATTGGTTTTAAGGTTGGTCATGACAAACGGCTTGAGGCCTTTGGCAGTGGTGCGCATGCGAATGGTGTCAACCTCCATTACCTTCAGGTCAGCCCCTACGTAAGGGGCCAGGTCCGTTTTATTAATCACAAACAAATCACTTTTGGTGATGCCCGGCCCACCTTTGCGCGGGATTTTTTCACCAGCAGCCACGTCAATCACATAAATTGTCAGGTCGCTCAGCTCGGGGCTGAAGGTGGCGGCCAGGTTGTCGCCGCCTGATTCAACAAACACCACATCGGCGTTCGGGAAATCCACCAGCATGCGGTCAATCGCCTCCAGATTGATGGAGGCGTCTTCACGGATGGCGGTGTGCGGACAGCCGCCGGTTTCTACGCCCATGATGCGGTCCGCGTCGAGCGCGCCGCTGACGGTGAGGATGCGCTGGTCTTCTTTGGTGTAGATGTCGTTGGTAATCGCCACCAGGTCGTACTTGACCTTCATGGCCTTGCACAGCATTTCAAGCAGCGTGGTTTTGCCGGAGCCTACTGGGCCGCCAATTCCGACGCGCAGTGGGGGCAGTTTTTTGGTGCGATTAGGAATATGGTGCAGGGTCATGATCTGAAAAGTCTTGAGTATTGGGTTTCGTGCTGTGCCGACAGTATTGCCAGCATGGGTGAAAAAGCCTGGCGTTCGTCATCGGGTAAGTCCATAGCTGTTTGCACGGCTGCCGGAATGGCCTGGCTCAGGCGCGCCAAGATGCGCTGGCCTGCCGTTTGGCCCAGCGGCACGGATTTGATGGCCGCTTGCACCATGTTTTCAGCCCAGCCGAAAGCGTAAGTCAGCAGACAGTCGCGCACGCCGGCATCAAGCTGCGCTGCGGCCAGTGCAAAAGCTACCGGGTAAGTGGGCGGCAATTGCTCGCAGTGGGCAAGCTGCGCCGCATCCATGCCGTCATGGTTGCGCAGCCAGCTGCACAGTGAGCGGCCCATCTGCTCGGCTTGCGCACGCAGCTCGCTGGTCTCGCGGGTTTGCAGCAGCCAGTCGTTGAGCTGGGTGATGCGACTCATATCACCGCTGCGCCATGCGGGAATGGCCTGGGCGATCACCGCCAGGTCGCCACGTGCTAGCGTCAGCTGTAACTGGTCGCTGAGCCAGTTGGCAAGCCAATCGTTTGCTGTGTCAGACGCTATATTTTCAGGAGCTGCTTGCGCCCGTAAAATGGCGGTTTCCAGTCCTTCTGAGTATGAAAATCCGCCCACAGGCAAGGCTGGAGAGGCCAGCCAGATGAGTTGCAGCAGGCTGGCGGGTGGCAAGGCAGTGACTGTGGTTTGCACAGCGCTAACTTCTGTTTGTGTCAGTGGTGATGACCGTGCCCGTGGTCGTGACCATGGTTGCAATCAGGCCCATGCACATGAGGTTTGGCTACGACTGGTGCGGGTACAGGTGCTTCGGCATGCGAATGCCCACCTGCGCTGTACGCGCCACCTTCAGGTTCAAACGCTTCGCTCACATCGTTCACGATCAAATGCATGGCCTTAAGCATGTCGGCCAGCACATGGTCAGGTTCAATTTTCAGGTGGTCGGGCTTCAGTTCAATCGGCACATGGCGATTGCCCAGGTGGTAGGCGGCACGGGTCAGGTCAAATGGTGAGCCATGCGCCGTGCAAGCCGTGATGCGCAGCACGGCTTGCGGAGCAGCTATCACCTTAATCATGCTGCCATCCTCGGCCACCAGCACATCCCCGCCCCGTACCAGCGTGCCGCGCGGCAAGAAAACACCCAGCGCCCTGCCCAGTGAGTCAACACCGTCAAAGCGACTTTTTTGCCGCGTGTCCCAGTCCAGCTCAATGGTGGAAGCGCGCTTGACGAGCACGGGGGCCAGGCCAGCACCTTGGGGGATGATTTTGGAAATCTGAAGCATTCAATCTTTCAAAACAAAACTCAATATAAAACTCAAAACAAAAAGTAGCGCTGAGCCATCGGCAAACTCGTCGCTGGCTCACATGTCAACAGTTGCCCATCCGCCCGTACGGCATAAGTCTGCGCGTCAATCTCCATTTTGGGCAGATAGGCGTTGTGCACCATGTGCTGCTTGCGCACGCCGCGAATGTTTTTGACGGCGACCAAATTTTTAGCCAACCCAAATTTGTCCTTGATGCCTGCTGCCAACCCGGCTTGCGAGACAAAGGTGAGTGACCCCTTGGCAATCGCACCGCCAAACGCGCCAAACATGGGGCGGTAGTGCACGGGCTGTGGGGTGGGGATGGATGCGTTTGGGTCGCCCATCGCGGCCATTGAGACAAAACCACCCTTCAAAATAGCCAAGGGCTTGACGCCGAAAAAAGCGGGTTTCCAGATGACCAGGTCGGCCCATTTGCCCATTTCAATCGAGCCCACCTCATGCGAAATGCCGTGCGCAATCGCCGGGTTGATGGTGTATTTGCTGATGTAGCGTTTGACGCGAAAGTTGTCGTTGCGCAAATTGGCTTCGACAAGTTCAGCCCGAACGGTTGGTGCCAGCCAGCCGCGCTGCTGCTTCATCTTGTGCGCCGTTTGCCAGGTACGCATGATGACCTCACCCACCCGGCCCATGGCCTGGCTGTCGCTGCTCATCATGCTGATGGCGCCAAGGTCATGCAGCACGTCTTCAGCAGCAATGGTTTCTTTGCGGATACGGCTTTCGGCAAAGGCCAGGTCTTCCGCAATCGATGCATCCAAGTGGTGGCACACCATCAGCATGTCAACGTGCTCGTCAAGCGTGTTGATGGTGTAGGGCATGGTCGGGTTGGTAGAACTTGGCAAAAAGTTGGCCTCGCCCACCACCTTCAAAATATCGGGTGCATGGCCACCGCCTGCGCCCTCGGTATGGAAGGCGCACAGGCCCCTGCCTTTGGTGGCAGCGATGGTGTTTTCAACAAAGCCGGATTCGTTCAACGTGTCTGAATGAATCGCCACCTGAGTGTCTGTAGCGTCCGCAACGTCCAGGCAATTGCTGATGGCCGCTGGCGTGGTGCCCCAGTCTTCATGCAGCTTCAAGCCAATCACACCCGCGTTGATTTGTTCATGCAGGGGGGCAGGCTGGCTGGCATTGCCTTTGCCCAAAAAGCCCAGGTTCATGGGGAAGGCATCTGCCGCTTGCAGCATGCGTTCAATGTTCCAGGGGCCAGGCGTACAAGTGGTGGCGCAGGTGCCATGCGCCGGGCCAGTGCCGCCGCCCAGCATGGTGGTCACGCCGCTGGCCTGGGCTTCTTCAATTTGCTGCGGGCAGATGAAGTGAATGTGCGAGTCAATGCCGCCAGCCGTGACGATCAGGCGTTCACAACTGATGACCTCAGTACCTGGGCCAATGATGATGTCAACGCCAGGTTGTACATCGGGGTTACCGGCTTTGCCAATCCCGACGATGCGCCCATCCTTCAGGCCAATGTCGGCTTTGACGATACCCCAGTGGTCGATGATGAGGGCGTTGGTCATGACCGTATCGACAGCACCCTCAGCATTGGTGCGCTGCGATTGCGACATGCCATCGCGTATGGTTTTACCGCCACCAAATTTGACTTCTTCGCCATAGCTTCCAGCACGCAGGGTGTAGTCAGCCTCGACTTCAATCATCAGGTCGGTATCTGCCAGGCGCAAGCGGTCGCCCACTGTGGGGCCAAACATTTCAGCATAGGCGCGTCTGCCGATGGTTGCCATTTAAAGCGCTCCCTGTATTAATCCGCGAAAGCCGTATATTTGTCTGGCACCCGCATAGTCCACCAGCTCAACCGTACGTTGCTGACCTGGTTCAAAACGTACCGCCGTGCCAGCCGCAATGTTCAGCCGCATGCCGCGCGCGGTATCGCGTTCAAAGCCCAGTGCCGCGTTGGTCTCAAAAAAATGGTAGTGCGAGCCGACCTGTATGGGCCGGTCAGAGGTGTTTTGCACCACCACGCTAGCGGTGCGCCTGCCAGCGTTTAAAGCGTGATCAGGGCCTTCGGTTATCAACTCGCCTGGTGTCATGGCGTTCTTACTTTCTTGACAGCCAGATCGCCACCGCAACCATGGCCGCTACAGCCACAAAGCCCCAGGCATCGGTGGCATGCCAGTGCCTGCCTGCCAAGCCGTGAGCATCATGTGCAAAAACGGCTGTAGCCCCCATCATCCCGACGCAAGCCGCTACGAATCGAGTCGTCAATTTATTCATCAGGTGTCCTCTTTAAACGATGGGTTGGTGCACAGTGACCAGCTTGGTGCCGTCAGGGAAGGTGGCCTCGACCTGAATGTCAGGTATCAGCTCGGCAATGCCGTCCATCACATCAGCGCGGGTCAGGATGGTGCGGCCAAAGCTCATCAACTGGGCCACCGTTTTGCCGTCACGCGCACCCTCCATCACTGCAGCGCTGATCAGCGCCAACGCCTCCGGGTAATTGAGTTTCAAGCCCCGCGCCTTGCGGCGTTCGGCGAGCAGGCTGGCGGTAAAAATCAGCAGCTTGTCTTTCTCACGCGGGGTCAGTTCCATGGGCGGTCTTCCAGGTGGCGCAGGTCTAGGGGTACATCAAACCAGCTTATTAAATAACGTTATTCACGTTTTATTGACAGTTATCTTATCTTGCCAAGAACCGGGTCAAACAGCGAATTCAGGAAGCAGTTACAATGTAGTTTCTGACACGCAACAGCGTTTTAAATCAAAGTTGACTGCTTTTTCGGCCCACACAGCCTCAAAGCCTACAAACACCAACCACTCTTTCTTGCATGCATGGCCGACAGCCTTGTGCACACTGATGGTTCACCGAGCATGCATTTGCGCATTGCTGTTGAATTGAAACCCAATCACCGTTGAAGAACCCCTTCTGGCTTGGGCTACGCAAGCTGTTTATTTTTAAGCATTCACCCAAGAATGCACCCCACTTGTCGCCAGGCGTTTGATCGTCTGGCCAAGACTTTTAATATTGATTTTTATGACGATTTCTCACCATAACACCCCTACCCAAGTGACCCGGATGGCGGTAGGCAAGTACCTTGTTTCCCCTCTGGCCAAGCCGCAAGGCGAAGGCCGTTACGCCGCATCGGTGTCCATCCGTTCGGGCAAGGGCAGCGCGACCCATGACCGCGTGATGCGCTTTTCTGGCCTGTTTGACAGTGCCGCTTCAGCCCTGCAATACGCCACCGAGCACGCACTCGGCTGGATCAAGGAACGCAGCGTCCCGGCCTGCGCCTGAAGCATTTAAATTCAGCTTTGAATTTTCGAGGACAATACACGCATGGCTAAAGAAGAATTGATTGAAATGCACGGGCTGGTGGATGAGGTTTTGCCCGACTCACGTTTTCGCGTTACGCTGGACAACGGCCACAAACTCGTGGCGTACACGTCCGGCAAAATGCGCAAAAACCACATCCGCATTCTGGCGGGTGACCAGGTATCGCTTGAATTGTCCCCTTACGACCTGAGCAAAGGCCGCATCACCTTCCGGCACATTGCGGGTCGCGGCCCTGGGCCGGGTGCTGGCCCCGGTGCGGGTAGTGGCGCTCCGCAGCAGCGCGGCGCACGCTAACACCGTTTCTTGAACAAAGGCCCTGTAAAGGGCCTTTTTGCTTTGTGTACGCTACGCTTGCTCGTTGAAGACAAGTTGAAGGAAACCACATGAAAAAATTTCTCGGAATTTCTGTACTGTCGCTGATGGCTGTTGTGTCCTTGTTCTTTGTCATGACTCGCGCTGGCGCGCAGCAGATTGGCGAGGTCAGCACGGTTTTCAAGCTGCTCAGTCCGAACGACAAAATTGTGGTCGATGCGTATGACGATCCGAAGGTGGCGGGTGTGACCTGCTACGTGTCACGCGCCAAAACCGGGGGCTACAAGGGCGCGCTGGGTCTGGCAGAAGACAAGTCGGAAGCGTCGATTGCCTGCCGCCAGACCGGCCCCATTACTTTTACCAAGCCGCTTGAGACACAAGAAGACGTGATGACCGAGCGTATCTCATTGGTGTTTAAAAAGCTCAGGGTGGTGCGCATGGTCGATGCGCCTCGCAACACGCTGGTGTATTTGACGTATTCAGACCGCCTGATTGAAGGATCGCCGCAAAACAGCGTGACGGCCGTGCCAGTTGATCGGGCCAACAAAATTCCACTTAAGTAGCGCTGGCTTTACCAGACATTTACGCGCTGGTCTGCAAGCTTAAATTAACTAAAAAATCATCAAGCAATAATCCGGTTGAATCAAAAATTTTTCTGAGGACTCTTTGATGATCCCGCCTGACGAAGCGCAGCCTTCAAGCCTTGATCGGCCAGCTACAAAAACATCCGCACAGATCATCACCCGCAGAGGCAAATGGGTGGGTGCTGTTGTCGCCGTCCTGGTGTTGGTGGGGCTGGGTGGGTTGACCTGGTACCTCACCCGGCCTGCGGCTGCGCCGGCTGCTACAGGCGGTTTTGGTGGCCCGGGTGGGCCTGGGGGGCCGGGCGGGCCAGGTGGCGGTTTTGGGGGCGCAGGTCGTGGTGCCAGTACGGTCGGTGTTGCAACGGCAGAACGGGCCAGCATCCCGGTCACGCTTGACGCACTGGGCACGGTGACGCCGCTGGCCACGGCACGCGTGCGGCCACAGGTGTCGGGTGTGCTTGAAAAGGTGCTGTTCAAAGAAGGCCAGATGGTGCGCGCAGGCGAGTTGCTGGCCACGATTGATCCCCGCCAGTTTGAGCTGGCGCTGGCACAAGCCACAGGCCAGCGCCAGCGCGATGCAGCGCAACTCGACAGCGCCAGGGTGACGCTGGCGCGGTTCAAGACATTGCTCGAACAAGACTCGATTGCCCGTCAGGAGGTTGATTCTCAAAACGCGCTGGTCAAGCAACTCGAAGGTACGGTGATGATTGACACGGCGGCCGTGGGCGCTGCGCAGTTGAACCTGAGCTACACCAAAATCACCGCGCCCATCAGTGGCCGGGTGGGTTTGCGCACGGTGGATGCAGGCAACACCGTCGGCGGCAGCGATGCCAATGGTGTGGCCATCATCACGCAAGTCATGCCGATGGATGTGGTGTTTGCCGTGCCACAAGACCGGGTCAGTGATGTGCTGAATGCCGCCAAAACAGACATGCAGGTACTTGCGATGGACCGCATGCGTACGGGCGTACTGGGCAGCGGCACGTTTGCATCGCTTGACAACCAGATCGACACCACCACCGGCACAGTCAAGGCCAAGGCACGCTTTGCCAATGTTGACTCTGCCCTGTTTGCCAACCAGTTTGTCAATATCCAGCTGCGCATCAAATCGATTGACAATGCGGTGGTTGTGCCTGTTACGGCCGTGCGTTTGGGCGGCAGTGGTGACTTTGTGTTTGTGCTGAATGCTACCGAGCGTACGGTTTCTGTGCGGCCCGTGACGCGCGGGCCGGCCACCGGCGAAAAAATAGTGATTGCATCTGGCCTGAAGGTGGGCGAGCAGGTGATTACTGAAGGCGCGGACCGGCTCAAGGAAGGCTCGCGCGTAACGCTGGCCGGTGATGCGCCACGCGGCGGCGGTCGCCGCCAGGGTGCCAGCGCGCCGCAGGGGGCGTCTAGTGCCGCTGCGCCTGGTCTTTCTGGCGCTGCACCATCTGCTTCGCCGCAACGCAATACGCCTGCTGAAAAATCTGCATCTGCCAATGTGGTACCGGGCGCGACCGCAGGCCAAACTCCGGTGACTGCCGCGCCTAGCGCCAAAGCAGCAGGCCCGTCTGCCGAGCAACGCCAGCGCATGCTGGACCAGGTCAAAGACAACCCCGAGGCCCTCGAGCGCCGTAAAAAGTTTCTTGAAAAACTCGACAGCGGCGATGCCGAAGCGCTTGAGCGCTGGCAAGGCATGCAGCAACGCATGCAACAGGGCGGCGGCCAGGGGCGTGAGCGTCCCCCGCAATGAGCCCCTCGCGTCCGTTTATTCTTCGCCCGGTTGCCACGTCGCTGCTGATGGTGGCGATTGTGCTGGCCGGGTTGATGGGCTTCAAATTTTTGCCTTTGTCGGCACTGCCGCAGGTCGATTACCCGACCATTCAGGTGCAAACGCTGTACCCCGGTGCCAGCCCCGAGGTGATGGCGCAAACGGTGTCTGCACCGCTGGAGCGCCAGTTTGGCCAGATGGCAGGGCTGCAGCGCATGAGTTCGACCAGCGCGGCGGGCGTGTCTATCGTCACGTTGCAATTTGGCCTGGGTTTGGCGCTGGACATTGCCGAGCAGCAGGTGCAGGCCGCCATCAATGCCGGTGGCTCGCTGTTACCTGCCGACCTGCCCGCCCCACCGGTGTATGCCAAGGTCAATCCGGCAGATGCCCCAGTGCTCACGCTGGCCATCACATCTGACACGCTACCGCTCACCGAGGTACAAAACCTGGTCAACACCCGGCTGGCTTTGAAGATCAGTCAGGTCGCTGGCGTGGGCCTGGTCACCCTCAGCGGCGGGCAGCGGCCTGCCGTGCGCATTCAGGCCGATATTCGCGCACTGGCTTCATACGGTCTGGGGCTGGATGCTTTTCGCACAGCCATAACAGCTGCCAATGCCAATGCCGCCAAGGGCAGCATTGACGGGCCGTCCAGGTCCTACACCATCAATTCAAATGGCCAACTGGTGGCCGCTAGCGACTACAAGAATTTGATCATCGCTTACCGCAATGGTGCGGCGGTTCGGGTGGCCGATGTGGCGCAAGTCGTTGACGGCGCAGAGAACGTCAAGCTGGCGGCGTGGTCAGGTCTGAAGCCGGCGATCATTCTGAACGTGCAGCGCCAGCCCGGTGCCAATGTCATTGCCACTGTTGATGCCATCAAGGCGCGCTTGCCCGAGCTGCAGTCCGGCCTGCCTGCATCGCTCAAGGTCGATGTTCTCAGTGACCGCACCACCGGCATACGTGCATCGGTGTTGCATGTCGAGATTGAACTCATGCTGGCGGTGCTGCTGGTAGTGTTGGTGATCTTTGCCTTCTTGCACAGTGTGCGCGCCACGGTGATTGCCAGCCTGGCCGTGCCGATCTCACTGATTGGTACCTGTGGGGCCATGTACATGCTGGGCTATTCCTTGAACAATTTGAGCCTGATGGCATTGACGATTGCCACAGGCTTTGTGGTCGATGATGCAATTGTGATGATCGAGAACATCTCACGCTACATTGAAGAAGGCATGGCGCCCATGCAGGCCGCCATCACTGGTGCGGCACAAATTGGCTTCACGATCATTTCGCTGACCGTGTCGCTGATTGCGGTGCTGATACCGCTGCTGTTCATGGGTGATGTGGTGGGGCGCCTGTTCAGGGAATTTGCCGTCACGCTGGCGATCACGATTTTGATTTCAGCGGTGGTGTCTCTCACTCTTGTGCCCATGATGTCTGCACGCTGGTTGAAGAAGGCCCCGTCCGGACACCAGGAAGGCAGACTGCAAAAGTTTTTCGACAGGGTGATTGTTCGTTATGACCACGGCCTGACCTGGGTTCTCAAGCGCCAGGGGCTGACATTGCTGGTTGCGTTTGCCACATTGGCGCTCACCGTGCTGCTGTATGTGGTGATTTCCAAAGGGCTTTTCCCCACCCAGGACACAGGCCAGTTGCAGGCCCGCGTGCAGGCCACACAATCCATCTCATATGCCCGCATGGCCGAGCTGCAGCAGGCCACAGCCAAAGCGATTCTTGAAGATCCCGACGTTGAAAATCTTTCCTCATTTGTGGGAGTCGATGCAGCCAACAACACCATGCTGCACACGGGGCGCATGCTGATCAACCTTAAAAAAACGCGCACCACCAGTCAGCAGGCCACCATCGACAGGCTGAAAGAACGCGCCAACAAAATCGCGGGCGTCACCCTGTACTTGCAGCCCACGCAAGACTTGACGATTGACGCGGAAACCGGGCCCACCCAGTACCGTGCATCTCTGGAAGGCTCAGACAACAAAGTGGTGGTGCTCTGGGCTAAAAAATTGGCCGAACGCATGGCCGCTTTGGCCAGCGTGCGCAATGTGGCCACTGATGCCGGAGCAACTGGTGCATCGGTTTTTGTGACGGTGGACCGCGACACGGCTTCACGCCTGGGCATTTCCACCGCGTCGATTGACGACGCGTTGTACAGCGCTTTTGGCCAGCGCATCGTCTCCACCATATTTACTGAAACAAATCAGTACCGCGTGATTCTGGAAGCCCAGCCTAACCAGCTGACGGGTGCCGCATCGCTGGGCAGCCTGCAGCTCAAAACCGGCGCGGGCGGCACGACACCGCTGGCTAGCATCGCCACCATCACTGAGCGACCAGCGCCGCTGCAGGTTACCAACGTTGACCAGTTCCCCGCCACCACACTGGGCTTTGACACCGCCCCTGGCATATCGCTGGGCAGGGCTGTGGACGACATCAAACAGGCGGCCAAAGACATTGCCTTGCCCGCTAGCGTGAGCCTGACTTTTCTGGGCGCTTCTGGCGCGTACGAGGCGTCGTTGTCCAGTCAGTTGTGGCTGATTCTGGCGGCACTGGTGTGTGTGTATATTGTGCTGGGCGTGCTGTATGAGAGCTACATACATCCACTGACGATCTTGTCAACCTTGCCCTCTGCGGGTGTTGGTGCGTTGCTGGCGCTGATGATCAGCGGATCCGATTTGGGCGTGATTGGCATCATTGGCATTATTTTGCTGATTGGTATCGTCAAGAAAAACGCCATCATGATGATTGACTTCGCCATCGATGCCGAGCGCACACAGGGCAAGTCGGCGCAGGAGGCGATTCATCAGGCGGCGTTGTTGCGTTTCAGGCCGATCTTGATGACGACGCTGGCCGCGCTATTTGCGGCCGTGCCCCTGATGCTGGGTTGGGGGGAGGGGGCTGAGCTTCGTCGGCCGCTTGGTTTGGCTATTTTTGGGGGGCTGGTGGTTAGTCAGATTTTGACTTTGTTCACGACGCCGGTTATCTATTTGGGGTTTGATCGGCTGGGGCGTAAATTTGGTCGTAAAGACTAGTTTTTACTTATGTTTTATGCCTCTAGACCAATGAATATCTGCACGAGTAGCTCTTTAATTGATAGCGGCTCTCCTTACTTGATTTGCCGGGAATCGCCCGGCTGCGAGTCACTTTCTTTTGCTTCGCCAAAAGAAAGTAACCAAAGAAAAGGCGACCCGCAGTCTGGGCCGCTTCGCGGTTCCTTGAAAAAGCTGAAGAAGCCGGAAAATCTAGAAACTAGTCGGCTTTGCCGCCGTCGGACATCTAGATTTTTTAATCCGTCTCCTCCAGCTTTTTCAAGC
>JANOWR010000034.1:0-1836 GCA_031417995.1 Polaromonas sp.
GCTTGAAAAAGCTGGAGGAGACGGATTAAAAAATCTAGATGTCCGACGGCGGCAAAGCCGACTAGTTTCTAGATTTTCCGGCTTCTTCAGCTTTTTCAAGGAACCGCGAAGCGGCCCAGACTGCGGGTCGCCTTTTCTTTGATTACTTTCTTTTGGCGAAGCAAAAGAAAGTGACTCGCAGCCGGGCGATTCCCGGCAGCTACGTGAAAGCAAATGCTACAAATTCAGTAGCTGCCTGCACCCGAATCCATTGGCCTAAAGCCCTAAAACATACCCTAAAAAGCCCAAAAACAGGCTTAAAAATATCAAAACTTGGGCATCCCCTTCATCCCACCCATCTTCTTCATCATCTTCATCATTCCGCTGCCCTTCATCTTCTTCATCATGCCCTGCATCTGCTCAAACTCATTGAGCAGCCGGTTCACTTCCTGCACATGCACACCTGAACCCATCGCAATGCGCTTCTTGCGGGTAGCTTTGATGAGTTCTGGCTTGCGTCGCTCCAGCGGGGTCATGCTTTGAATGATGCCTTCCTTGCGCTTGATGTCTTTTTCGGCCTTGCCCATGTCAACCTGACCTGCTTTTGCCGCCATTTGGGCTGGCAGTTTTTCCAGCAGGCTGCTCAAGCCGCCCATGTTTTTCATTTGCTGTAGCTGGCTTAAAAAATCGCTCAGGTCAAAGCCGCTGCCGGACTTGAGCTTGGCGGCAAGTTTTTGGGCGGCGGCTACGTCAACGCCGGCGGTGACCTGCTCAACCAGCGCGACGATGTCGCCCATGCCCAAAATGCGCCCAGCGTGGCGTTCGGCGTCGAACACTTCCAGGCCGTCAAGCTTTTCGCTGGTACCGGCAAACTTGATCGGTGCGCCTGTGACTTGCCGCACGCTCAGCGCCGCGCCGCCGCGTGAGTCGCCGTCGAGCTTGGTCAAAATAATGCCGGTCAGCGGCAACGCATCCTTGAAGGCCTTGGCGGTATTGACGGCGTCCTGGCCCTGCATGGCGTCAACCACAAACAATGTTTCGACCGGGTTCAACACGGCGTGCAGTTCCTTGATCTCGGCCATCAGCGCTTCGTCAATCGCCAGACGGCCTGCGGTGTCCACCAGCAGCACGTCAAAGAAATGGCGCTTGGCGTAGTCAATCGCAGCGCGTGCAATATCCACCGGCTTCTGGTCTGGCGTGCTCGGGAACCACTCGGCCCCGGCCTGTGCAGTGACGGTTTTGAGCTGCTCGATGGCGGCCGGACGGTACACGTCACCGGACACCGTCAGCACCTTTTTCTTGCGCTTTTCAATCAGGTGTTTGGCCAATTTTGCAGTGGTGGTGGTTTTACCCGCGCCTTGCAGGCCGGCCATCAAAATCACGGCCGGGGGTTGTGCGGCCAGGTTGATGTCGCTCACACCCTCGCCCATCGTTGCCGCCAGCTCTTTGCTGACGATGCTGACAAGCACCTGGCCAGGCTGGAGCGAGCCCATGACTTCAGCGCCCAGGGCTTTGTCCTTGACGCGTGCAATGAAGTCGCGCACCACCGGCAGGGCCACGTCGGCCTCTAGCAGGGCCATGCGCACTTCGCGCAGCATGTCTTGCACATTGGTCTCGGTGATGCGGGCCTGGCCGCGCATTTCCTTGACGAGGCGGGAGAGTTTGTCGGTAAGGGCTGAGGCCATGGGAGGGCTCCCGTGCGGTGGAGCAGTTAAAAAGACAATGAATCAGCGCAGGCGCAGGCCCCGCCGTAAGGCTAAACTTGGAACATGATTTTAGCGACGACTGTCTGGTGGGGTGCGGTGTGTTCCGCAGGTGCTTTTGTGAGCTATGGCGTGATCGCGCTTGGCAAGCAGC
>JANOWR010000035.1:0-7877 GCA_031417995.1 Polaromonas sp.
GTAGCCGCAGGTGTCCAGGCTCGGAGACAAATCCAAAACGCCTTGCAAACTGATGCGGCCGTGTGTCGGACGTAAGCCGTACAGGCCGCAGTGGTTGGCCGGGGCCCGCACTGAGCCGCCCGTGTCGCTGCCAAGCGCAAAGTCGCACAAATTGTTTGACACGGCGGATGCCGAACCAGACGATGAGCCGCCTGAAATACGCGCGCGTGATGCCCCGTTGATGGGCGCACCAAAGTGCGCATTGTTGCCATTCATCGAAAACGCCAACTCGTCGGTCACGGTTTTGCCGATAAAGCGTGCGCCTGCATTCAGCAACTTTTGCACAGCGGGTGCGGTTTCGGTTTTGATGCCCGACATGGCGAGCACAAACGGCTGGCCACCGCCGGTGGGGTAGCCTGCGACGTCAAACAAATCCTTGGCAGCGAAACACAAGCCCGTCAAAGGCCCGGTAGCGGCGTGCGGCACGGGCGCATCAGGGTAGGGCAAAAAAGCGTGGGCGGTGTCGTTGATAAGGGGCATGAGGATTTTTTTATGTAATGAAGTTGGGCACAGCGCCCGTATAGGTTTTAGGCAGCGGCCTGGCGTAGGTTGTGCGCTTGCTGGTCTGCAAACCCAGCGCGGCCAGGCTTTCAATCAGCTTGACGGCTGCGCCCACACCGTCAATCACCGGCACGCCATGCTCTGTGGACAATCGCGCCGCCAGGTCCGTCATGCCCGCGCAGCCGAGCACGATGGCTTCTGCCCGGTCTTCTTTTAATGCAGCGCGAATCTCGTTCGAGATGTGGGCATAAGCACCAGACGCCGGGTCTTCCAGGTCAAGCACCGCCACCTCAGCGGCCCGCACCCGCGCGCAACGCGAGGCCAGGCCGTACCTGGCCAGGTTGTGCTCTATCGGGCTGACCGAGCGGCTGAGCGTGGTGATGACGCTAAAGCGCGGTGCAATCAGGCTGGCCATGTGACAGGCTGCTTCGCCAATGCCAACAACAGGCGCATCCAGCACACACCGGGCGGCGTCCAGTCCCGTGTCGTCAAAGCAGGCAATCACGTAGCCTGAAATAGCGGGGTCTTTTGCCTGTTGTGCATACATCGCTTCCAGCATGTGCGGTACAGCCATCGCTTCATCGGCATAGCCTTCAATCGATGCCGGGCCAGCGCTGGGCTGGATGGCAATGATGTGTGTGCCGGGTTGTGCAACTGCCTTTGCAGTGGCAGCGATGCGTGCCGTCATTGCCGCTGTGGTGTTGGGGTTGATGACAACAATATTCATGCGGTTTTGTCCAGTTGCAAACAGCGCGCGCTGTGCCCCGCACTGATCGCCGTAGCTTCAGGCTGCGTCTGTTTGCACGCATCAACGGCCAGCTTGCAGCGCGGCGCAAAGGCACAACCCGTTTGCGGCAAGCTCAAGTCAGGCGGCGCCCCGGCAATAGTTTCAAGGCGCGGGCGTTTGCCGTCAATCTTTTCCATCGCACCATGTGCGCGGCTGCGCAGCAGGGCCATGGTGTACGGGTGGCGCGGCGCGCGCAGCAGCGTGGCCACAGGGCCTTCTTCCACAATGCGGCCGGCGTACATCACGGCAATGCGGTCGGCCACTTCAACCGCCGCGCCAATGTCGTGGGTGACAAAAATAACCGACAAGCCAAACTCGCGCTGCAACTCACGCAGCAGCAGCAACACCTGAATTTGCACCGTCGCATCAAGTGCGGTGGTGGGCTCATCGGCCAGCAGCAGTTGCGGCTTGCAGGCCAGAGCCAGCGCAATCATGGCGCGCTGGCGCATGCCGCCTGACATTTCGTGGGGATAAGCGTCAAGTCGTCGCTCTGGGCTGGGGATGCGCACGCGCTCGAACAATTCGAGTGCGCGTTTGTGCGCATCCTGAGTGCTCACGTTTTCATGTCGTTGAATTGATTCAACAATCTGCGCACCGACAGAATACACCGGGTCCAGCGCGAGCAGCGGCTCCTGGAAAATCATCGCAGCCGTCTTGCCGCGAAAGTCTGTCAGAGCACTTGACGACAGTTTGAGCACATCCTGCTCACCCACCCTGATGCTGCCAGTGATTTGCGTGCGGCGCTCGTTGTGCAGCCGCAGCACTGAGCGCAGCGTGACGCTTTTGCCCGAGCCAGACTCGCCAATCAATGCCACCACCTCGCCACGGTTGACGCGCAAATCAACGCCATTGACGGCCTTGACCGGGCGCGCGCCGCCTGTGAAAGTGACGTTCAAATTTTCAATGTTGACGTAGGGCGAACTCATGCGGCCACCTGCTCAGCGACGGTGTGTTTGTACCCACTGTCAGGCTCATACATCAGGCAAGCTACCGGGTGCGTGCTGTTTGATGTTCCTAAAACAGGAGCGCGTTGCGCACATATTGCTTGGGCTACAGGGCAACGGGTATGAAAACGACAGCCTGAAGGCGGGTTGATCGGGTTGGGCGGGTCGCCCGAAATGGCGGCTTTCTCTGTGCGGTGTTCCGGGTCCATTGCGGGAATCGACGACAGCAGTGCCCGTGTGTACGGGTGCGCCGGGTTGTCAAACAGTGCATCGGCAGCGCCTATTTCAACTACCTGGCCAAGGTACATCACCATCACCCGGTCGCTGATGTAGCGCACCACGTTCAGGTCATGGCTGATGAACACATAGGTCAGGTCAAAAGCGTCTTTTAAATCCAGCAGAAGATTTAAGACCTGGGCTTCAACGGATTTGTCTAGCGCCGAAACCGCTTCGTCCAAAATCACCACACGCGGCTGCAACGCCAGCGCGCGCGCAATGTTGACGCGCTGGCGCTGGCCACCTGACAGCTCATGCGTGTAGCGCGCCGCAAAGCGTGCCGGGGCCAGGCCGACCCGATCAAGCAGATCATGGGCTCTGGCGAGAGACTCGCGCTTTGACACGCCATGCACTTGCGGGCCAAAAGCAATCGAGTCTTCAATCGTCAGGCGAGGGTTGAGCGATGCATAGCTGTCCTGAAACACCATTTGCACCTGCCGCCTGAATTCTTTAAGCGGCAAGTCGCGGCTACCCACCACAGCACCGTCAAAAATAACTTCGCCAGCAGTCGGGTTGATCAATTGCATCAACAAACGCGCGGTGGTGCTTTTGCCACAACCCGATTCACCGACCACGCCCAGCGTTTCACCGGGCATCACGTCAAAGTCAATCATGTCAACAGCACGCACCACGTCGCCCTTGCCGAAAATATTTTTCTTCAACGGGAAGTGCTTGGTCAGCCCCTTGATACTGAGGAGGGGTTGCGTGTTCATCGCTTGTTGTCCATTGCGGCACGCAAGCTGTCAGACAACATGTTGAAAGCAATCGACGTGATGAAAATCATCGCGCCCGGCAGCGCTGCAACCCAGGGCTGGATGTAAATCGCGGTGCGCAGCGTGTTGAGCATCAAGCCCCATTCCGGCTCAGGCGGCTTCACGCCCAGGCCCAGAAAGCTCAGGCCGGAAGCCAGAATCATCGACACCGCAATCAGGCTGGTGGCGTAAACAAAAATTGGCCCCAACACATTGCCGAGCACGTGAACGCGCACAATCGTAAAAGCATTCGCACCCGTGGCACGGGCTGACTCAACATAGTCGCGATTGCGTACCTGCGTGGTCACGCTTTCAGCCACGCGCGCAATCGGCGGGATGAAAACAATCGTCAGTGAGATCAGTGAATTGAAAATGCCTGCACCCAGCGCGCCCGACAAAGCAATCGCCAGCAGCACCGACGGAAAGGCATAAAACACGTCAATTGTGCGCATGATGACGCTGTTGGTCCAGCCGCCAGCGTAGCCTGCCAGCAGGCCAATGACTGTGCCGATGACGAATGCAAACATCACGGGCGTCAGGCCGATAAACAGCGACAGCCGCGCGCCGACAATCAGGCGGGACAGCATGTCGCGGCCCAGCTCATCAGTACCAAGTGGAAAGCCAGGGCTGCCAATCGCTTTTAGCCGCCCCAAAATGGACGCCTGATAGGGGTCGGACGGGGCTATGTACGGGCCGAAAATCGCCATGAAGAACAAAACAAAAATCACGCAACCTGCGCCAATCGCGACTTTGTCTTTGACCAGGCGACCGAACACCGACTGCCAGTAACCTGGTGAGCGCTCCAGCGGTTGTACCGCTGACTGAGTGGCTGTCAGTGCAGTCATCTGGCAATGCGCGGGTCAAGCAGCGTCTGCACCACATCGACCAGCAAATTAAGCACCACAAAAAACATCGCCAGCACCAAAATAGTGCCTTGCAGCAAAGGCAGGTCACGCTGAAAAATAGCCGAGTTGAGCAAGAAACCGGTGCCGGGCCACGAAAAAACTGTCTCAATCAAAATCGAGCCCCCCAACAAGTAACCCAGCTGCAAACCCATCACCGCCAGGGCGGTGGGCGCGGCATTTTTCACCACGTGTTTGAAAATGCCAAACTGCGTCAAACCCTTGGCACGCAGGCCAACGATGAATTCCTGGTCCAGCAGGTCTGACACCAGCGCCCGCACGGTGCGCGCGATGATGCCTGTGGGGATGACGGACATGGTGAGCGCAGGCAGCACCATGTATTTCAGGTGCTCCCAGTCCCACGTCCACGCATCGCCACTGCCCATGCCCGTGGCGGGCAGCCAGTTCAAAATGGCCGCAAACACAATCACCATCACCATGCCCAGCCAGTAGTGCGGCACGCTGACCCCCAGCACCGACAACACTGACGCGGTGCGGTCAACCCACGAATTGCGAAAGTAACCCGCTACAAAACCAAACAGGCAACCCAGTACAAAGCCAATCAGCGTGGCCACCGCTGCCAGGCGCAGCGTGTTGCCCACGGCGCGAATGACCTCGCTGGCCACCGGCCTGCCGCTGGCAATGGATGTACCCAAATCGCCTTGCAGCGCGCGCCACACCCAGCCTGCAAACTGCTCCGGGTAGCTGCGGTTAAAGCCGTACAGCTCGCGCATTTGCGCCGCCAGCTCCTGCGACGCATCGGGCGGCAAGATCGACACCAGCGGGTCACCCGGTGCCAGATGGACGAGTGCAAAGCACACCAGCGCCACGCCCAGCATGATGGGCAGGGCGTAGGTGATGCGGCGGATTAAATAGGAGAGCAAACCTGAAAGCGGCTTAATCCATCGTCATTGTGGCAATGTCTATAAACCAGCTTCTAGGCTGCACCACGTTTTTGACTTTCGGGCTCAGGGCGCGCGGGCCGACGTCGTGGGCAATCCACACAAACGGCGCTTCTTCAACGATGCGGGCATGCAGCTTGGCCAGGGCTGCGTCACGCGCCTTGTCTTCAAATGCACCGCGCGCATCGGCAATCAGTTTGTCAAATTCCGGGTTGCCAAAGTAGCCCCAATTGTTCGACACTGGCGGGAACGTTTTGGTGCTGGTAAACCGCACCATCGCAAAAAACGGGTCCATCGCCGCGTAGCTGACGTTGATGGCGTTTGAGCCATTGGCCGACGGGTCTTTCACGCCTTTGCGCCAGTTGGTAAACAGCGTGTTCCATTCAATCACGTCAAACTGCACATCAAAGCCGCAGCCTTTGAGCGACTGCTGCGCAAACTCGTTCATCGGCAGCGGCTGCATCTGGCCTGAGCCTGACGCGGAAATCTGCACCTTGACTTTGAGCGGTTTGGCAACGCTGTGGCCAGCTTCTGCCATCAGTTTTCTGGCGGCTTCGGGGTCATAACGAATGTCAAACTTCGGGTTGCCCCACCACGGGTGGCCGGGGGTCACCGTCCCCTTGGGCACGCCCATCATGCCGCCCAACAACTTCAGCATGCCGCCGCGGTCGATGCACAAGTTGGCCGCCTGACGCACGCGCTTGTCCAGCCATGGTGAGCCTTCGGCAAACGACAACTGCCATGGCCACACATGCGGCTGCTGGTTGAAGTACACCTTGTTGCCACGGCCTTGAATGGCGGCCATCGCGTCGGGAGACGGCGCCTCAATCCAGTCCACCTGGCCTGACAGCAGGGCGGCGGTGCGGGCATTCGCCTCTGGCATCGGCAACATCACCACCTTGTCAATTTTTGGGGTGCGCTTGGGGTCCCAATAGGTTTTGTTAGCGGCCATCTCCAACCGCTCGCGTGGCACAAAACGCGTCATTTTGAAAGGGCCACTGCCTGATGCATCAGCCGCAAAGGCGGTCCAGGCGGTTTTGGCTTTGTCAGCCGAGCTTTGGGCCGCGGGCGCGGCATCAAACTTTTTCTGCCAATGCGCCGGTGAGGCCATGAACAGATTGGTCAGGTTGATCGGCAAAAACGCATCAGGCTCGCTGGTCGTCAGTTCTACCGTCAGGTTGTCTATTTTTTTGGCGCTGCGCAGCGTGGGCATGCGCGATGCGGTGACACCGACCTGGCTGGCATCAAAGTGCGGTGCGTCTTTGTCCAGCACCTTGCGCACGTTCCACACGACGGAGTCAGCGTTCAGCTCTGAGCCGTCATGAAACTTGACGCCCGGGCGAAGTTTGAAAACCCACTTGGTTTTGTCCTTGGCGTCTACCACCCAGCTGGTAGCCAGCGCTGGAATCAGCACGCTGGCCGCGTCGGCTTTGGACAAGTCCCACTGCGTGAGCGAGTCATACATCGGTATGCCCGTAAAGCGATTGCCCTCAAAACCCTGGTCGGGCTGGCCCAGCGTGCGGGGAATGTCTGCCGCTGTCATGGCAATGCGCAGGGTTTTTTCCTGTGCCATGGCGCTGGTCAGGTTCAATGCCAGCAGGCCGGCTGCTACCAAGGCCAATACTTTGCCACCAGGCTTGTTCAAATGCTTCATGTGATCTCCAGGGGTTGACGAGTTTTTTATTGAGGCCAAAAATTCTGATTAGAACCAGCAATATATGTGCCAATCGACACATGGTGTGTCATCGCTTACCCGGGGATTAAAGAATGCAGAGCATCCTCAAGTGTTTGCACGCGACAGCATGGCATGCAGCAACACGTTGCAGCCCGCCGTGAGGTGCTCTGGCTTGGCATCTTCGATCTCGTTGTGGCTGATGCCGTCTTTGCAGGGGATAAAAATCATGCCGCTGGGGGCCAGCCTGGCCATATAAATGGCGTCGTGCCCTGCGCCTGACACCACGGGCATGCTGGAATACCCCAGCTGTTGGCTGGCGCTTGCCACAGCGTCAATGCATTCGCCATGAAAGCCAATGGCTGCATAGCTGGACACCAGCTCAATCTCAATGGCCATGCCCGTCTCTAGACTGAGCCTGGCGGCCAGCGCTTTGACCTCCGCTACCTGCTGGTCCACCAGTGCATCGGTGGCGTTGCGCATGTCCATCGAGAACTTGACCCGACCCGGAATCACATTGCGGCTGTTCGGGTGCACCTGCACCATGCCCACCGTGCCGCGCCCGTGCGGGCCATGGCGCAAGGCGCTGGCCACCACCTCCTGCATCAGCTGCGTGGCAAGTTGCAACGCGTCTTTGCGCAGCGCCATCGGGGTGGGGCCGGCGTGGGCTTCCATGCCGGTGACGGTGCAGTCAAACCAGCGTATGCCCAGCACGCCCTGCACCACGCCAATCGTGATGTCGTTGTCTTCGAGCACGGGGCCCTGTTCGATGTGGGTCTCGAAGTAGCTGCCGATCGGGTGTGCGCCCGGCTCCTCGGGGCCGATGTAGCCGATGCGCTCGAGCTCGCCGCGCACGGTCTTGCCTTCCGTGTCGGTGGCGGCGTAGGCATGCTCCAGCGTGAAGGCTTTGGCGAAGACGCCCGAGCCCATCATCACAGGCACAAAGCGCGAGCCTTCCTCGTTGGTCCAGAACGCCACTTCAATTGGCGCCTCGGTTTCGATGGCGTGGTCATTGAGCGTGCGCACCACTTCGAGACCGGCCAGCACACCGTAGTTGCCGTCGAACTTGCCGCCGGTAGGCTGGGTGTCGATGTGGCTGCCG
>JANOWR010000036.1:0-106225 GCA_031417995.1 Polaromonas sp.
GGTTGACCTGGTGGTAGACCATTCCATCATGGTCGACCACTACGGCACAAAAAACGCGCTGGACCTGAACATGAAACTTGAATTTCAGCGCAACAACGAGCGCTACCAGTTCATGAAATGGGGCATGCAGGCCTTTGACACCTTTGGCGTGGTGCCGCCAGGCTTCGGAATTGTCCATCAGGTCAATCTTGAATACCTTGCACGCGGAGTACATAAAACAAATGACGACGTGTACTACCCTGACTCGCTGGTAGGCACTGACAGCCACACCACCATGATCAACGGCATCGGTGTTGTCGCCTGGGGTGTGGGCGGTATTGAGGCTGAAGCCGCCATGCTGGGCCAGCCGGTGTATTTTTTAACGCCTGACGTCGTGGGCTTTGAGCTGACTGGCAAACTGCGCGAAGGCGTGACGGCCACCGACCTGGTGCTGCGCGTAACAGAGCAGTTGCGAAAGGAAAAAGTCGTGGGCAAGTTTGTGGAGTTTTTTGGTGAAGGCACGCGGTCCCTGAGCCTGCCCGACCGCGCCACCATCGGCAACATGGCGCCTGAATATGGCGCAACGATGGGGTTCTTCCCGGTTGACGAAAAAACCATCGAGTATTTTGAAGGTACAGGCCGCACCAAGGCTGAGATTGAAGCCTTTGCGGCTTACTTCAAGGCGCAAGGCTTGTTTGGCGTGGCCAAGGCGGGGGACATTGATTACTCGCAGGTGGTCAAGCTCAATTTGGGCGACGTGACGCCCAGCCTGGCCGGCCCCAAGCGCCCGCAAGACCGGATTGAACTGGGCAATGTGGCCACGCAATTTGCGTCGCTGTTCAGCCAGCCGATTGGAGACAACGGCTTTAACCAGCCCGCCGCCATGCTGGCCACGCGGCACCTGCTGCGTCACACCGACAACGACCGTGCAGATACCGTGCCCGGCGCGCCGCCGACGGCCTTGGGCGCGCCCCGCATGGTTGCCGAAATGGAGGGCAGCCGCCCAACACTGGCATCCGCGCAGTCTGATGTTGCACCTCCTCCCTCAAAGTCAGCAGGCATATCCATCGGCAATGGCGACGTGCTGATTGCCGCCATTACCAGTTGCACCAACACGTCCAACCCCAGTGTGCTGCTGGCAGCAGGTTTGCTGGCCAAAAAGGCGGTCGAAGCGGGGCTGAAAGTGCAGCCGCACATCAAGACATCGCTGGCACCAGGCTCGCGCATCGTGACCGAGTATTTGACTGAAGCTGGCTTGCTCCCCTACCTTGAAAAGCTTGGCTTTGCGCTGGCGGGTTACGGCTGCACCACCTGCATTGGCAACGCAGGTGACCTGACGCCGGAGATCAATGAGGCCATTACCAAGAGCGACCTGGTCTGCGCCGCCGTGCTGTCTGGCAACCGCAACTTTGAAGCGCGCATACACCCCAACCTGAAGGCCAATTTTTTGGCCAGCCCACCGCTGGTGGTGGCCTACGCGATTGCAGGCACGGTCATGCGTGACCTGATGACCGAGCCCGTTGGCAAAGGTCACAAAGGCAAGGACGTTTACCTGGGCGACATCTGGCCAACAACAGACGAGATCAATGCACTGATGAAGTACGCGATGAACGGCAAAGCCTTTCGCGCCAACTATGCCAAAGTAAAAACCGAGCCCGGCAAGCTGTGGGAAAAAATCAAAGGCGTGACGGGCAACATCTACACCTGGCCTGTCAGCACCTACATCGCCGAGCCGCCTTTCTTTAAGGACTTTGCTATGGAAAACGTAGCTGCTCGCGCCCGAATTCATTCGGATAAAGCTTTAAATGATGCTGAAAATAGCCCTTTTTCAGGCCATTTCAACGTCAAAAGTGCCCGCATCATGGCGCTGTTTGGCGACTCGATCACCACAGACCATATTTCACCCGCCGGGTCGATCAAGGCCTCATCACCCGCAGGCCAGTGGCTGCAGGCGCATGGTGTTCTCAAACCCGACTTCAACAGCTACGGCGCGCGGCGCGGCAACCACGACGTGATGATGCGCGGTACGTTTGCCAATGTGCGCATCAAAAATTTGATGATTCCGGCAGATGCCGAAGGCTCACGCGAGGAAGGCGGCGTGACGCTTTTCCAGCCTGATCAGGAGAAGATGTTTATCTATGATGCCGCTATGAAGTACATCGCTGAAGGCACACCCACCATAATTTTTGCAGGCGAAGAATACGGCACCGGTTCGTCCCGCGACTGGGCCGCCAAAGGCACGCAACTGCTGGGCATCAAGGCAGTGGTAGCGCGCAGTTTTGAGCGCATTCACCGCAGTAACCTGGTTGGTATGGGCGTGCTGCCGCTTCAGTTCAAGGCCGGGCAATCATGGCAAGCTCTTGGCCTGTTGGGCAATGAGGTCATTGACGTGATTCCGCATCCTGCGCTCAAGCCGCAAAGCGATGCCACGTTGCGCATCACACATGCTGATGGCAAGGTTGAAGAGGTCATCGTCACGCTGCGGGTAGACACGCCGATTGAGGTGGACTACTACCAGAGCGGCGGCATCTTGCCCTATGTGCTGCGCCAGTTGTTAGCCGCATGATATTGAAAGTTGCGATAGCCGGTGGTGGTATAGGCGGGCTGGCGGCGGCGTTAGCTTTGTCTCGCTCGGGCCAGCAAGTAGAGTTGTTTGAAAAAGCCAGCGCCTTCAGCGAGGTGGGTGCGGGCATTCAGCTTGGCCCCAATGCAACCCGTCTGCTACAGGCCTGGGGTTTGACCGATGCCCTGCGAGCTTGTGCCTACAGCCCTGAGCGCTTGCAGGTCAAGGGTGCAGTTTTTGGTCGGGTGCTGGGTGAACTGACGCTTGGCAGTGCAATTGCAGCGCGTTATGGTGCGCCATATGTCACGCTGCACCGCGCAGACCTGCACGGCCTGCTGCTGCAAGCTGTGCAGCAAACGGCAGCAGTGCAGCAAACGGCAGCAGTGCTTCAAACAGATATTGCCGTACAAAGCTTTCAGCAAACACCGCAAACTGTGTCTTTGCAAACCAGTCATGGCGCACAAGATGTTGACGTGTTGGTAGGCGCTGACGGCCTGTGGAGCAATACACGCCAGCAGTTGTTAAACGACGGCTCGCCGCGCCGCACGGGTCACCTGGCCTACCGCGCTTTGATCAGGCAGGCAGACCTGCCGCAGCCACTGCGCAGCCACAACGTCACGGCCTGGCTCGGCCCCAACATGCATGCGGTGCAATATCCTGTGCGGGGCGGTGAGTGGTTGAATGTTGTCGTGTTTATTCACGGCGACATACCAGGCGATTTTCAAAACTGGGACCACAGCGCCAATGCTGTAGACATGAAAAACGCGCTGCAAGGCACTTGCAGCGCACTGCAAGACTTGCTTCATACTGTGCCCGACTGGCGTCTGTGGGTCATGCATGACCACCCACCCATGCAGGGCGCGCACCAGCACGCACAGGGCCGTGTGGCGCTGTTGGGCGATGCGGCGCACCCGATGCGGCCATACCTGGCGCAGGGTGCCGGCATGGCGATTGAGGACGCGGCCGAACTCGGTCTGGCTTTGAAAGAGGCGACACCGCACAACGCACCCACCGCCTTGCAGCACTACGCCGCCAAGCGCTGGCAACGCAATGCCAGAGTCCAGGCCAGGGCCCTGCGCAATGGTCAGATATTCCACGCAACGGGGCCAGTGCGATGGGGTCGCGATGTGGCGATGCAGCTGATGGGTGAGCCGCTTCTGGATATGCCTTGGCTCTATGGGTATCGTTAGTCGTTTTGAATTTGCTATTGATTCAGGAGCTGATTGCGCCCGATTCTATTGGCCTAGAGGCTTATTTGACACCTGAAAATGCCCTAAAAAACGTCAAAAACAGCTAAAAATACCTACAAGGCCGTCCGTAGCTTCCAGATTTCTGGAAACAGCACCACATCGAGCATTTTGCGCAGATAGCTCACGCCGCCTGTGCCGCCCGTACCGCGTTTGAAGCCGATCACGCGCTCCACTGTGGTGACGTGCCGAAAGCGCCAGAGTCTGAAAGCATCTTCCAGGTCGGTGAGTTCTTCGCCCAGCTGGTACAGGTCAAAGTGCTGCTTGGGGTTGCGGTAGGCGACCAGCCACGCTCGTTCTACTTCATCGTTTTCAACATAGCTTTGCGTCCAGTCGCGCTCAATGTGGCTGGTGGGAATTGCCAAGCCACGTCGGGCCAGCAGCCGCAGTGCTTCGTCGTACAGCGACGGCGCTTCAAACGCTGCTTGCACCTGCGCCAGCAGGTCTGGCCTGTGCGCGTGGGGCTTGAGCATGGCGGCGTTTTTATTGCCGAGTGCAAATTCAATGCAGCGGTACTGCGCGCTTTGAAAGCCGCTGGAGTTGGCCAGGTAGGGCCGGATGGCGCTGTACTCGGGCGGTGTCATGGTGGCCAGCACGTCCCATGCATGTACGAGTTGCTCCATGATTTTGCTGACTCTGGCGAGTTTTTTAAACGCGTCGCTTAACTCGTCTTTAGCGACGTCAGCAATCGCAGCACGCAGCTCGTGCAGCATCAGCTTCATCCACAACTCACTCGTCTGATGCTGGATGATGAACAGCATCTCGTTGTGGTCTGGCGACAGCGGTTGCTGCGCGCCCAGCAACGCATCAAGGTGCAAGTAGTCGCCGTAGGTCATGGACTTGCTGAAGTCTAGCTGGGCGTTTTCACTGTGAACGATGTCTGCTGGTTTCATATCAGGTCACCGCACTTTTCTGATTGAATTTTGGCTGCTGCCATTCCTTGGATTCAAGGACTTGACGCAGATGCTCGACGGCGTTCCACACGTCTTCAAAGCGGGTGTACAGCGGGGTAAAGCCAAAACGCAGGATGTCCAAATGCTTGCCGTCTACAGAGCCCGCCCTGAAGTCACCAATCACGCCGCGCGCAATCAGTGCCTGCACGATGGCATACGCACCTTCGCTACGGGTCAGGCCAACCTGCGATCCGCGCTGGACGTGCGCGCGTGGTGTGGCCAGGCCCAGCCCGTGGTTTGCGCAGCGGGTTTCAACCAGTTCAATGAACAAGTCAGTTAACGCCAAGGACTTTTTACGCAGCGCCATCATGCCGCCCAGCGGCTCGGCTGCCAGCACACTGTCGAGGCCGCAGTCGAGCGCTGTCATGCTTAAAACAGGTTGCGAGCCACACAGGTAGCGCATGATGCCGGGCGCGGCCTGGTAGTCATGCGTGAAGGAAAACGGCGTGGCATGGCCCCACCAGCCTGCCAGCGGTTGCCACACATCACGCGCCGCATGTTTGGGGTTGACCCATACAAACGCTGGCGCGCCGGGGCCACCATTCAAATATTTGTAGCCGCAACCCACCGCAAAGTCGGCTTGGGCCGCCGTCAGGTCAACCGGCACAGCACCGGCACTGTGCGCCAGGTCCCAAACGCACAAAATGCCCTTGGCATGTGCTGCCGTTGTCACGGCCTGCATGTCGTGCATGGCCCCCGTGCGGTAGTTGACATGGGTCAGCATCAGCACGGCCACCTCAAGCGTTAACGCTGCCTGAATGTCTTGTGCATCTACCAGCAGCAGCGTCAGCCCGCGCTCTTTGCATAGGGCTTCGGCAATGTACAGATCCGTCGGGAAGTTGCTGCGCTCGCTGACCAGAACTTTGCGCTCGGGTGCATCGATGGCTGTGATGGTGAGCGCCGTTGACAGCACCTTGAACAGGTTGATCGACGTGCTGTCAGTGACCACCACTTCGCCAGGCGCTGCGCCCACCAGTTGTGCAATTTTGTTGCCCAGGCTCTGCGGCATGTCAAACCAGCCCGCGCTGTTCCATGAGCGGATCAGGCCCTGGCCCCATTCTTCGGTTACGGCTTTGGCCACACGGCTGGCGGCGGTGTTGGGCAGCACGCCAAGCGAATTGCCATCGAGGTAAATCACGCCATCTGGCAGGGTGAACTGGTGGCGCAGTTCGCGCAATGGGTCTTGCGCATCAAGTGCGTGGCAGTCTTGTTGAGTAAGTACGGTCATAGGCAGGTCATAGGCTTAAAGCTCGCGCAACTCACGAAGAATGGCGCGAACGGGTGATGCATCAGCGCGCATCAGTTTCAAGGGCAGGGCAATCAGCTCATAGTCGCCTTCGGGCACATCGTCGAGCACCAGACATTCGAGGACGCGCATGTTGTGCGTCAGCAGTTGATGATGGCTGGGCAAAGTTTGGCTGTCAGCAGGGTCAACACTTGGCGTATCAATACCCACAAGCGCTACGTTTTTAGTAGCTAGTTGCGCCAGTGTTTCGGGCGCTACAGCCGAAAATGATGCCCAGGATTGACTTGCTGTGCGCGCAGTGCGCAGCAACACGCGCGGCGGCAGGTCAACCATCGCATGGGCAATATGCTCAGGTAACACCAGCGGCCCACAGCCCATGCAATGAATCACACGACACGGGCCGAGATAGGCATTCAAATCAAGTTCACCAGATGCTGCGCCACCCTTGGCGTAGTGCATGGGTGCATCGGCATGCGCGCCGGTGTGGGGCGACAGCGTGATGCTGTTGACGTTGACCGGGCAGTCTGGCGACAACGCAAAATGCAGGTGCTGCGAATAGGCCGTGTCCCCCGGGAACACTGCGGCGTGTTCATCGACAGGCGGGGAAATGTCCCAGATTTTGCGAGGCAGAACTAAGGTCGGAAAGGTCATAGCTGCGAAGGTATCACTGCTGAAAAACCTGCGGTGTCGGTTATTTCCAACAGGGCTTGAAAATAGTTGGCGGTTGCTTGCGGCACAATTTGCAGTCACATTCCATAAAAAGGTTTTTCATGACAACAACTCCCAAGGTCGCTCTCGTTACTGGCGCTGGCACCGGTATCGGCAAAGCCGTGGCAATGGCTTTTTTACGCGATGGCTACAGCGTGGTATTGGCCGGGCGACGGCAGGAGCCGCTGGATGTTGTGGCCAGCCAGGCTGACGCTGGCCGGGCTCTAGCGGTGGCCACTGACGTTGGCAATGCGGAATCAGTCACTGCACTGTTCACCAAAATCAAAGCGACCTTTGGCCGCATTGACGTGATTTTCAACAACGCAGGCATCAGCGGCATTGGCACAGGCTTTGAAGACATCGCTTTTGACACCTGGCAAAACGTGGTCAACACCAATTTGACAGGGTCGTTTTTATGCGCGCAGGGCGCTTTCAAAATGATGAAAGACCAAACCCCCCAGGGTGGCCGCATCATCAACAACGGCTCCATTTCAGCCCACGCTCCCCGGCCCAATTCTGCGCCCTACACATCCACCAAACACGCCATCACAGGTCTGACCAAATCCATCTCACTTGATGGCCGCAAGTACAACATTGCCTGCGGCCAGATTGACATTGGCAACGCGCTGACTGAGCTGTCAGCCAAAATGGCCAAAGGCGTGCCGCAAGCCAATGGCGAGATAGCGATTGAGCCGATGATGGATGCGAACGAAGTGGCTGATGCCGTGGTGCACATGGCGTCTTTGCCACTGTCCACCAACGTGCAGTTCATGACCATCATGGCGACGAAGATGCCGTTTGTCGGGCGGGGCTAGGTCGCTCGTTGTTTACAGGCGCCCAAGCAACAGGTATTCCATCAGTGCCTTTTGCACATGCATGCGGTTCTCCGCCTCGTCCCACACCACGGACTGCGGGCCATCAATCACGTCGGCTGAAACCTCTTCACCGCGATGCGCTGGCAGGCAGTGCATGAACAGGGCATCCGGTTTGGCTGCAGCCATCATCTCGGCATCAACACACCAATGGGTAAAGGCTTTTTTGCGCGCTTCGTTTTCAGCCTCGAAACCCATGGAAGTCCAGACGTCGGTGGTGACCAGGTCTGCGCCTTTACAGGCCTCGTGCGGGTCTTTGAAAACCTTGTAACTTTCAGCTGAGCGTATGCCGGCCAGCGACTGGTCCACTTCATAGCCGCCCGGTGTGCTCAGGTGCACCTTGAAGCCCAAAATTTCGCTGGCCTGCAACCAGGTGTTGGCCATGTTGTTGCCGTCGCCAATCCATGCGACCGTTTTGCCTTGGATGCTGCCCCGGTGCTCGATGTAGGTAAAGATGTCGGCCAGGATCTGACAGGGGTGAAACTCATTCGTCAGGCCGTTGATCACCGGCACGCGTGAATGCTCGGCAAAGCGGTCAATCTTGTTTTGCTCATAGGTGCGAATCATCACCAGGTCAACCATGCGGCTGATGACTTTGGCGCTGTCTTCAACCGGCTCGGCTCGGCCCAGCTGGCTGCCTTCGGTCGTCAGGTTGACCACCGTGCCGCCGAGTTGGTACATGCCGGCCTCAAAGCTCACGCGGGTACGGGTGGAGGCTTTTTCAAAAATCATCACCAGCGTTCGGTCTACCAGCGGCTGGTGTTTTTCGTAGGCCTTGAACTTCTTTTTGATCAGCGCTGCGCGTTCAAACAAATACGCGTACTCGTCGGCGTCCAAATCACTGAACTGCAAATAGTGCTTGATAGATTTAGGCATTTTTCTCTTTAAGCAATTGCTTGATCAGCGGCACCAAAATAGCCACCACTTCATCGGCCTCAGCCACAGTCATGATGAGCGACGGCACCATGCGGATCACGGTGTCTGCTGTCACGCTCAGCAGCAGGCCATTGTCTGCAGCACGTTTGAGCAGCTCGCCGCAGGGCACGGTCAGGTCAATGCCCAGCATCAGGCCGCGTCCTCTGATTTCCTTGACGCCTTTTTCGCCTGACAGTTCGCGCGTCAATGCGGTTTTCAGGTGATCACCCACTTTGACTGCGTTGGCGATCAGGCCGTCTTCTTCCATGATGCGGATGGTTTCAACGCCTGCCCGCATGGCCAGCGGATTGCCGCCAAAGGTCGTGCCGTGGTTGCCTGGTTGAAATATATGTGCGGCTTTGGGGCCTGCCACCACAGCGCCTATCGGTACACCAGAGCCCAGGCCCTTGGCCAGCGGCATCACGTCCGGCTTGATGCCTGACCACTGGTGTGCAAACCATTTGCCGGTGCGGCCCATGCCGCATTGCACCTCGTCAATCATCAAGAGCCAGTCGCGCTCGTCGCACAGATGGCGTATGTCCCGCATGTATTGGTCGCTCATGGGATTCACGCCGCCTTCGCCCTGAATGGCCTCAAAAAACACGGCGACGACGTTGGGGTTGTTGGCAGTAGCGGTTTTGATGGCCGCAATGTCGTTCATAGGCACGCGAATAAAACCCTCTACCAGTGGGCCAAAACCAGCTTGCACTTTTGGGTTGCCTGTGGCGCTCAGGGTGGCAATGCTGCGGCCGTGAAAGGCTTTTTCATAGACAACGACCTCAGGCCTTTCAATGCCCTTGTCGTGGCCAAATTTGCGTGCCAGCTTCAGCGCGGCTTCGTTGGCCTCAAGGCCCGTGGAGCAGAAAAAGACGTTTTCAAGCCCAGACAATTCCACCAGCTTGGCAGCCAGCGTTTCTTGCAGTGGCACATGGTAATAGTTGGAACTGTGAATGAGCTTGCTGATTTGGTTTTGCAGCGCAGGCACCAGTTTGGGGTGGTTGTGGCCCAGCGTGTTAACGGCAATGCCGCCCAGCGCGTCAAGGTAGCACTTGCCATTGATGTCCCATACCCGGCAGCCCTGGCCGTGCGACAGTGCAATCGGCAGGCGGCCGTAGGTGTTCATCACGTGGGGCGAGGCGGCTTCAATGTGGTGGGGCAAGGCTGCGGTCATGGGGGACTCCGGACTAACTTCAAAAAGATAGCCTGATTTTAGGGGCAGACCCCGGGCAGTACGATGACCATTTGGCATCACTGTGTTGCAGTCTGATGCTGCCAAGTCTTATATAAGATGTGATAATGGTGCGGTGCAACATCAGACACCCAATACGGCCATCAAAGAAGTCTTTATTCAAGGCGTGACACAGGACGGGAAAGCCTTCCGACCCAGTGACTGGGCCGACAGACTGTGCGGTGTGATGAGCCCGTTTCGCCCCGGTGGGCCGCAGCCGGGTAGCCATCTGACGTATTCGCCCTGGTGTATTCCAACCCTGATCAATGGCATCAGGTGTGTGGTGGTGAATGCTGAGCTGCGCGAAGCCGAGCCGATGGCTTGGGACTTTGCCATCAACTTTGCCAAAGACAATGATTTGCAGATGGTTGAGGCTTGTTTGATACCTGATTTGCCCTTGAGTGTGAGTCCAAAGTCGGGGAGCTGATCTGTTTGAGGACAGAGCAACAGGGCTTCGCCTGTCTGTTGGTCTGTCCCGCAAAAATCTTCGGGGCAAGAGAAGTAAAAAAGCCGTCTTTCGACGGCTTTTTACTTCTCTTGCAGCGCACCCAACAAAACGGCAGAAAGCCGTTACGGCTCTCCGGGCTTTTTTGCAGTTTTAGACTGCTTTGGCTGGCGATAAGGCCAAGGCTTTCACCTTGGCTGACAGGCGGCTTTTATCTCGTGATGCCTTGTTTTTATGAAAAATGCCTTTGTCGGCCACTGTATCGACAATGCTCTGGGCCTTGGCGAAAGCGTCTTTGGCTTTTTCTTTGTCGCCTGCGGCAACGGCTTTCTCAACGTTTTTCACAGCGGTACGGTATTTGGAGCGCAGCGAGGTGTTTGCAGCGTTGAGTTTGGTGTCCTGACGGACGCGTTTGCGGCCTGATGCCAGGCGTGGGTTCTTTTTCTTGGGTTTGGCGGTTGCCATAATTTAGTTCCTTGTGTCTCGGCGCAATGTTTATTTTGCCGAAAATGGGTCTGCGGATGTTGCAAGCGAAGCCTTCCATTATACGATGGCGATCAATCATGTGAGGAATAGACCCATGAACGACAAAAAAGCCATTCTTGTCATCGGCGCTGGCGATGCCACCGGTGGGGCGATTGCCCGGCGTTTTGCACGCGAAGGCTATATCGCCTGCGTGACCCGCCGAAGTGAAGACAAGCTGCAACCTCTGGTGGAGGAAATCCGTGCTGCTGGCGGCCAGGCGCATGGCTTTGGCAGCGATGCACGGGTTGAGGACGAGATGGTGGCCCTGATTGAAAAGATTGAGCAGGACATTGCACCGATTGAGGTGGCCGTGTTCAACATCGGCGCCAATGTACGCTTTTCGATTGTGGACACCACGTCCCGCGTGTATCAAAAAGTCTGGGAAATGGGCTGTTTTGCAGGCTTTTTGATGGGCCGCGAAACCGCCAGGGTCATGCTGTCCAGGGGCCGTGGCACCATTATTTTCACGGGGGCAACGGCCAGTCTGCGCGGACGCGAGGGCTTTGCCGCCTTTGCAAGTGCCAAACACGCCTTGCGTGCGCTGGCCCAAAGCATGGCCCGTGAACTGTGGCCCAAGGGCATTCATGTGGCGCATCCCGTGATTGATGGCGCGATTGACACGGAATTCATTCGCAGCAACTTCCCCGAACGCTATGCGATGAAAGACCAGCAAGGTATTTTGAGCCCTGACAGCATCGCTGAAGCGTATTGGCAAATCCACATGCAGCCGCGCGATGCCTGGACGCATGAAACCGAGTTGCGCCCCTGGATGGAAAGTTGGTAATTTTTAAACCGGATTCAAACCATGACCACCCCTGCCGTTCAATTTTTATTTGACTTTGGCAGCCCCAATGCTTACCTGTGTCACAAGGTCATACCGCAGATCGAAGCCAGATGCGGCGTGACGTTTGAATACATGCCAGTGCTTCTGGGCGGCCTGTTCAAACTCGCCAACAACCGCTCGCCCGTGCAAGCTTTTGCCGACATCCCGCACAAACTGGCGTACGAGCGGCTGGAGATGAAACGCTTTATCGCCAGGCACGGTTTGATGCAATTCAAAATGAACCCGTTTTTCCCCGTCAACACGCTGGCCATCATGCGTGGGGCGGTTGCCGCGCAAAAGCTCGGCTGCCTGACACCTTACGTGAATGCCATGTATTCAGCGATGTGGGAGCAGGGGCTGAACATGGCAGAACCTGCGGAGGTCACAAAAGTCTTGCAAGTGGCCGGGTTAGATACGCAGCGCTTGCTTGAAGCATCTCAGCAAGCCGATGTAAAAGACGGCCTTCTGGCCAATACCCAATCGGCGTTTGATCGCGGTGCTTTTGGCTCGCCGACTTTCTTTGTCGGCAGCGAGATGTTCTTTGGCAAAGAGCGGCTGGAACAGGTTGAGCGGGAAATTGCGCGGGTATGCAGCGCCTAGTCGCCTAAACTCGGCTGGTGTCACTCTTCAAATCTGCCTCCACTGTTTCTGGCCTCACGCTCGTCTCGCGCATTACTGGCCTGGTGCGTGAACTCCTGATTGCCTCCACTTTTGGCGCCAGCGCCATGACGGATGCTTTCAATGTGGCGTTTCGCATCCCCAACCTGTTTCGCCGCCTGTTTGCTGAAGGCGCTTTCAGCCAAGCGTTTGTGCCGGTTCTGGCGGCCAGTAAAACGCAAAATGGAGACGAGCAGACCAAGCTGCTGATTGACCGTGTTGCCACGCTTTTAAGCTGGGCGTTGCTGCTGACGTGTGTGCTGGGCGTGGCTGCAGCGCCAGCGCTGGTGTACGCCATGGCCATCGGCCTGAAGCAGGACCCGCGTGGTTTTGAGGCGGCGGTGTTCATGACGCGCTGGATGTTTCCGTACATTGGCTTCATGTCGCTGGTGGCGCTGTCGTCAGGCGTGCTTAACACCTGGCGACGCTTTGCCGTGCCAGCGGCCACGCCGGTGCTGCTGAATGTGGCGATGATTGCCGCTGCGTGGTTGGGCGCGCCGTGGTTCAAGACCCAGGGCATTGAGCCCGTGTACGCGCTGGCCGCTGGCGTGATGGTGGGCGGCGTGTTGCAGCTGGCAGTGCAGGTGCCCGCGCTGCTCAAGCTGGGCTTGTTGCCAAAAATATCGTTTAACTGGGGCGTAGCCAGGCAAGCTTGGGCCGACCCGGCGACCCGCAACATCGCCAAGCTGATGCTGCCTGCGCTGCTGGGCGTGAGCGTGGCGCAAATCTCGCTGCTGATCAACACGCAAATTGCTTCGCACCTTACCCCCGGCAGCGTCAGTTGGTTAACGTATGCCGACCGCCTGATGGAGTTCCCGACCGCCATGCTGGGCGTGGCGATTGGTGTGGTGCTGATGCCGCAACTGGCCGCTGCCAAGGCCGCCAACGATGCTGAAAAATATTCCGGCATGCTCGATTGGGGCTTGCGCATTGTGGTGCTCTTGGGCCTGCCCAGTGCCGTTGCGCTGCTGACATTCGCCCAGCCGCTGGTCGCCACGCTTTATCACTATGGCGCTTTTACTGCTAGAGATGTGGCCCAGACCACCACCGCCCTGATGGGCTATGGCGCAGGGCTGGTTGGACTGGTCGCCATCAAGGTGCTGGCCCCCGGCTTTTACGCCAGCCAGGACATCAAAACCCCGGTACGCATTGCCATCGCGGTGCTGGTCATTACGCAGTTGCTCAACATGGTGTTTGTGCCGTATTTGCAGCACGCCGGGCTGGCGCTGGCTATTGGTATTGGCGCGCTCATCAATGCGCTGTGGCTGCTGGTGGGGTTGATCAAACGCGGCAGCTACAAGCCTGCGCCGGGCTGGGGTCGTTTTGCGTTGCGGGTGCTGGCAGCCAGTGCTTTGCTGGCTGTGTTTTTGCTGTGGTCAGCGGGGGCGGTGAGCTGGATTGGCCTTAAAACCGCTTATTTGCAACGTATTGGGCTGCTGGCCGCCGTTATATGTGTGGGAGCAGCTATTTATTTTGTAGCGCTTTGGATGTCCGGCCTCAAACTCCGACAATTAATGCGGCGTTGACAAGGTGTAGATACCGGGATGACTTCAAGGCCAATTTATGCGAAAGTAGGGCCATGCAATTAAATCTGGCGGTACCGTCCGCACTGCAATACTTTGCCAGCCTGGTGCAAAGCGATGAGCACTTTCCCTTGTTGGAAGCGACCATCAGCCTGGCGCAGGACGAATACCCTGACCTGGATGTCCAGCAAATTCTGGGCGATGTGGATCAGTTGCAGGCCAGGCTCAAGCGCCGTTTGCCTGCTGACGCGTCCGCTCTGCAAAAGCTGCGCCTGCTGAACCAGTTCTTTTTTCGTGACCTGGGTTTTGGCGGCAATGTCAATGACTACTACGACCCCGACAACAGCTACCTGAATGTGCTGCTTAAAACCCGGCGTGGCATACCCATCACCCTGGCCGTGCTGTGGCTGGAACTGGCGGGCAGTCTGGGTCTGAACGCACGCGGTGTGGCTTTCCCTGGGCATTTCATGGTCAAGGTCAACCTGCCCAAAGGCCAGGTGGTGATTGACCCCTTTAGCGGCCAGTCGTTAAGTCGTGAAGAGCTGGCCGAGCGCCTGGAGCCGTTTCGGCAGCGCCTGGTTGAGGGCAATGATTTTGAAGCGCCCATTGGCCTGTATTTGCAGTCAGCGCCGCCGCGCGACATCATCAGCCGCATGCTGCGCAATTTGAAAGAAATTCATAAAACACAAGAGGACTGGCCGCGCATGGTGGCCGTGGTTGACCGCCTGATTGTGTTGCACCCCAGTGCCTGGGCCGAGTACCGCGACCGGGGGATGGCCTGGGCTGTGCAGGGGCAGGCGGCTCTTGCGGTGCCTGACCTTGAAAAATACCTGGCCCACGCCGCAGATGCTGCTGACCTGAATGTGGTGGCACAGCGGCTGGCGCAATTGCGCCCGTAAACGCAATAAAAGTCAGTACTTTTTAGCGCGGCACGCGCTTTAAAAACTGCGGAATTTGCAAACCGTCTGGCGAGTTGACGTTACGCGCCATGGCTGGCTTGCCCGTCGACACCACGGGCGCAGCGCTGGCGCGGTTAGACCCCAATACCGACAAACGCCCACCGTGAATCATTGATTCTTGCGCTGGCATCAGGCTGCTGGGCAAGGAAGAACCCAAACGACTTGATGCGAGAACGGCAATCACTGGCTTGGAGTTGGGGACCAACACTGGTTTGACGATGGACGCTTTGCTGACAGGAGCTGGGTTGCCGGGCATCGCATCATTGGCGGCTTGCGGTGGGTACAGCAGTGGTTTGAGCCAGTCCAAAATGGGTTCCCATTGCTGCAGATCAATGGCTGCGGTTTGCGTGGGCAAATCAAAAATCGTCATCCCGCGTTCCAGGCTGCGCACATACAGCTGGGTTTCACGCAGGGCGCCCAAATACGGCACGCCAAGGCCTTCGGACCACTCGCGCAGCGTTTGTGCGGCGTTGGTTCGCGCATCAATCCGCATGCCAATGGTGACCAGCTTGCAGCGGCCGCTGGCCACGCGCGGCAGGCTCATCAGTTCGGCATGGCAAGCGGCGGCAGACTCGCGGTCAAACATCGAGTTGCACACCGGCATGATGATGGCGTCAGCAAACATCACCACCCGCGCCAGCTCAAAGCCGTGCATGCCGCCGGGTGTGTCCAGTACCACATGGGTGATGCCGGTGGGCACGCGCAACATGTTTTTTTGGTCCACCGCCCACGGCGCGATGGCGGGCAAGGCCGCGTCACGGCGTTTTAACCAGGCGCGTGCTGACTGCTGACGGTCTACGTCGCCCAGCATGACCGAGCTGCCCTGCAACGCACACCAGGCTGCCATGTGCGCTGCCAGCGTGCTTTTGCCACTGCCTCCTTTGCGGTTGACGACTGCGATGACTGGCATGGGGATTCCGTTGACCAATAAAAGCACAGTTTGATACAAATGGACTTGGTTGTCCAGTAAGTCAACTAATCCGGGCGCGCGTAGCTAGGATTTTTGTAGCAAATTAGCACTGGCAAAATACGAAAATGCACGCCTCATGCCGCAAGGCTGCTGGCATGGGTTGTGGCCAATATACAACGTCACACAGTGGTAACGGTTATCTGAGTGCCTAAACCAGCATCAAATGACCGTAACACTCGCCCCGTTACCTCTGGCTGCAATCACGCCAATCTGGAACACCGCTTCACCCGCATCGCGTAGTGTTTGGGCGGTGGCCGTAGCGTTTGCAGCATCAATGACGACCACCATGCCGATGCCGTTGTTAAACGTGCGGTTCATCTCGGTGTCGTCAATACCCGCCGTTTTTTGCAGCCAGGCAAACAGCTCGGTTTGCGGCCAGCTGCCTTTGACCAGATGTGCGGCTGTGCCATCGGGCAGCACGCGTGGAATGTTCTCCAGCAGGCCGCCGCCTGTGATGTGGGCCAGGGCCTTGATGGGATGAACGGCCAAGGCAGCCAGCACGTTTTTCACATAGAGGCGGGTGGGCTCCATCACGGCTTGTTTGAAGGGCTTGCCGTCCAGGGTTTCAGGCGGGTTGCTGCCTGCACGCTCAATACATTTGCGCACCAGGCTGAAGCCGTTGGAATGCACGCCGCTGCTGGCCAGGCCCAGCACCACGTCGCCGGGGGCCACATCAGCACCACTCAAAATTTTTGACTTTTCAACCGCACCCACACAAAACCCGGCCAGGTCGTATTCGCCTGCGGGGTACATGCCGGGCATTTCTGCCGTTTCGCCGCCTATCAATGCGCAGTTGCTCAGCTCGCAGCCTTTGGCAATGCCGCCTACCACCGCTGCAGCCACGTCAATGTCGAGCTTGCCGCAGGCAAAGTAGTCGAGGAAGAACAGCGGCTCTGCGCCTTGCACCAGCACATCGTTCACGCTCATGGCGACCAGGTCAATACCTACCGTGTCGTGCATTTGCCATTCAAACGCCAATTTGAGCTTGGTGCCCACGCCGTCGGTGCCGCTGACCAGCACGGGCTCTTTGAACTTTTTGGACACCTCAAACATGGCACCAAAGCCGCCAATGCCTGCCAGCACGCCTTCACGCATGGTTTTTTTGGCTAGCGGCTTGATGCGCTCAATCAGCGCATCGCCCGCGTCAATGTCAACGCCGGCGTCTTTGTAGCTGATGGGGGTGTGGATGTTTGGGGTCGTCATGGGTTTTGGAGAGTGCGGTGAGGAGTCGTGCAGTTTGACCCCGATAGAATTAGCCTGCACATTCTAAAGGCCTTATGCAATTTACCCCGACCCAAAAACGCGCCGCCGCCTGGTGCCTGATTGCTGCGCTCATCGTGCTGGCGCTGTGGATACTGGGGCCGGTACTCACACCTTTTGTCGTGGCGGCGGTGCTGGCTTATGCGCTCACGCCGCTGGTTAACAAGCTTGACCGCATGGGTAAGGGGCGGCTACCGCGTGTTGTAGCGGTGGTTGTGGTCGAACTGCTGTTTATCCTGGTGGCTCTGAGTTTGGTTTTGCTGATCGTGCCGATTGTGGCCAAAGAAATCCCCCTGATGCGTGAGCAAATTCCGCTGTTGGCAGACCGCATCACCACCGGTTTGACGCCTTGGCTCGCGCAGTTTGGCATCAAGGTGTCGCTGGATGTGGGGAGCCTGAAAACCCTGGCACTGAAATACCTGAACGCGAACTATGAAGACATGTTTGGCTCGCTGCTGTCGTCCATCAGGCTGGGCGGAAGCGTGGCACTGGCCATTCTTGGCAACGCGGTGCTGATACCCGTGGCACTGTTTTATCTGCTGATGGATTGGGACAAGTTCGTCGCGCGCATGCTGGAGCTGGTGCCGCCGCCCATGCGCAGTGCCTTTGACAGCTTTACCGATGAGGCTGATTCTGTACTCGGTCAATACCTGCGCGGTCAATTTCTGGTGATGCTGGTGATGGCTGCCTTTTATGCGATTGGGCTGGCGCTGTTTGGACTTGATCTGGCCTTGCCGATTGGCATTTTTACCGGGTTGGCCATGTTCATCCCGTACCTTGGATTTGGTATTGGTCTGATTCTGGCCATATTGGCCGGGCTGCTGCAATTCGCGTCAATCAAGGCCATCGTGATGGTGGCCGTGGTGTACGGTATTGGCCAAGTGGTGGAAAGCCTGTACCTCACCCCGCGCCTGGTCGGCGAGCGCATTGGCCTGCACCCGCTGGCGGTTATTTTTGCCTTGCTGGCTTTTGGCCAGGTGTTTGGCTTTGTGGGTGTGCTGATTGCCTTGCCCGCCAGCGCAGTGCTGCTGGTGGCCATACGGCGTGTCAAGGAACGCTACATGACCAGCAAGCTGTACAAAGGCCAATGAGCCCTTCAGCATGATGCAGATTGCTTTAGACATCGGTCTGGCTACCGCGCCATCATTTGCCAATTTTTTTGCCGGGCCTAACAACGCAGCACTGTCGCATCTGGAGCTTTGGGCCAGGAGCCCTTTGCGTTCTCCTGTACCCACTTATTTGTGGGGAGACGCTGGCAGCGGCAAGACGCATTTGCTCAAGGCGGCGGTGGGTCTGTTGCAGCAGCAGGGTGCGCGCATCGGCTGGCTGGACGCATCCGTCACCGAGCCGCCCGAGTTCAATGAGGCCTGGGTTGCCGTCATTCTGGACGAATGCCACCTTTACACCGCCGTGCAGCAACAAGCCGCGTTCAACTGGTTTGTCAACGCCGTCAGCAGCCCTGACGGTTACCCGCGTGGCGTACTGGCAGCAGGCAGTGTGCCGCCTGCTGACCTGCGGCTGCGCGACGACCTGCGCAGCCGCCTGGGTTGGGGTCACGTGTATGAGCTGCATGCCCTGAACGAACCTGAATCCAGAGCCGTGCTGCGCATGGAGGCCGATGCGCGGGGTATTTTTTTAAGTGACGAGGTCATCAGCTTTGTGCTCAGCCGCTTTTCACGCGACCTGAGCAGCCTGATGCAACTGCTCGACCAACTCGATGGCTATGCCCTGCAAACGCAGCGTGCCATCACCGTGCCTTTGATCAAGGCGATGCTGGAAAGCGAATGAAGCAAGTAAAGAGAGTGAATGAAAAAGAAAATTGCCCTGTTTGACCTGGACCACACGCTGATCCCGTTCGACTCTGATTACGAGTGGAACGAATTCACGATTGCACTCGGCTGGCGTGACGGCGAAGAATTTCGCCGTGCCAACGACGCTTTTTTTGCGCAGTACCGCGCAGGTACGCTCAACATCCATGACTATGTACGCTTTGCTACCCAGGCTATCAGAGACAAAGGTGCTACTGAATCGATAGCTGCTCACACCCGGTTTATGGCGGCTACCGTGTTAAAAGGCATCCAAAAACCGGCTTTAGACCTGGTGCAAGGACATCAACAGGCGGGTGACGCGGTGGTGATCGTCACTGCCACCAACGAGTTTGTGACGCGCCCGATTGCCGATGCCTTTGGCATCAAGGAGCTGATTGCGATTGAGCTGTTACGCGATGCGCAGGGTGAATTTACGGGCGATATTTTGGGTACGCCATCATTCAGGGAAGGCAAGGTCACACGCGTAGAAAGCTGGCTGGCCGTGCGCGGCTTGGGTTGGCAAGACGTTGAAACCACCTTTTACAGCGATTCGATGAACGATTTGCCGTTGCTTGATATCGTCACCCATCCCGTCGCCACCAACCCGGACGAGCGTCTGCGCCAACTGGCCACCGAGCGCGGATGGCGCATACTTGACCTGTTTTAACCTTTTTCGGTTGAGCTTGCGAGCCAAAGTGGCATGTGAGCTCCTGAAACTACTGACTTCATGATAAAAAAATTCATCGACAAACTGTTTGGCAAATCTGACGGCGCCGCCGCAGCCAAAGCCATCAAAAAATCCCCCTTCGGTACGCGCAACGACATTCCCGTCAAAGACCACGGCATTAATCCCAAACTGGTGGATGAGCGCGCGATGGATGTGGTTCATACGCTCAAAAATGCTGGTTTTCAAGCCTACATTGTTGGCGGCGCGGTACGCGACTTGCTGGTCGGCCTGAAGCCCAAAGATTTTGACGTGGCCACGGATGCCACGCCTGAAGAGGTCAAGCGCCTGTTTCGCCGTGCTTTCATCATCGGACGGCGTTTTCGGATTGTTCACGTCATCTACGGACGGGGTCGCGAGCACGAGGTGATTGAGGTTTCAACTTTCCGCGCTTACCTGGACAGCAGCCAGGCCGAACAGGTGGGCGGTAATGAGCGCACCAGCAAAAGCGAGCTGGCAGGCATGACGCACGCGGTTGACAGCTCAGGCCGCGTGCTGCGCGACAACGTCTGGGGCCCGATGCAAGAAGATGCCGCGCGACGCGACTTCAGCATCAACGCCATGTATTACGACCCGCAAACGCAGGTGGTGGTGGACTACCACAACGGCATCAAGGACGCCAAGAAAAAAATCATCCGCATGATTGGCAATCCGGCGGTGCGCTACCGGGAAGATCCGGTGCGCATTATTCGTGCGGTGCGTTTTGCGGCCAAGCTGAATGCGCTGGGCTTCACGTTTGAAGACAAGACCGTGCAACCCATCAAGGGCTTGGTCAAATTGCTCGCAGATGTGCCGCAGTCCCGCCTGTTTGATGAAATGCTGAAATTGCTGCAAACCGGCCATGCGCTGGCCAGCATTGAACAGCTTAAAACGCTGGATCTGACGGGTATATATCCCCTGCTGGATGTAGTGGTTGACAGCGCGCACCAGCCGTTTTTAAAGCTGGCATTGCAAGATACTGACCGCCGTGTGGGCGAAGGCAAACCGGTAGCGCCCAGCTTTTTGCTGTCGTGCATTTTGTGGGCGGATGTACGTGATGGCTGGAACCAGCGTACAGCCAGGGGCGAGCACACGCTGCCTGCGCTGCACGATGCCATTGACGATGCTTTCAACGCCAAGATTGGTGATGTCTCCGGCCGCGGCAAGCTGGGCGGCGACATGCGCGAGATTTGGGCCATGCAAATACGTTTTGACAAGCGTGTCGGCTCGTCGCCTTATTCAATGCTGGAGCAACCGCGCTTTCGGGCGGGTTTTGACTTTTTGCGCCTGCGCGCGCAAACCGGCGAGATCGACATGGAGTTGGCCGAATGGTGGGAGAAATTCAGCACGGCCTATGACGATGAACGCCACGTGATGATTGAAACGCAGCGTTTGGCACAACTGCAGAAGCCGCAGCAGGCAAGGGTGCGGATCAAAAAAGCTGATGCGTCTGCCGCTGATGTGCGTTTTGCAGAGCCTGCTGATTCAGTGCCTGATGCCAATCAGGAACAAGGTGAATTTGCCCCCGCCAGAAAACGCCGCCGTCGCCGCAAACCTGCTAACCGGGGCGAAGGTGGTCAGGGCGGCGGACAAGCGGGTTCAGTACCGGAATAAACATTATGGTGACGGCCTACATCGCGCTGGGTGCAAACCTGGGTGACGCAGCCCAGGCCATTCGCCAGGCCGTCATAGCGATTGACGCTTTGCCTCAATGCAGCGTCAAAAAAACATCCAGCCTGTACAAAACAGCGCCGCTGGAAACATTGCCAGGTCATGCAGCAGGCGACGACTACAACAATGCCGTGGTGGAGATTGAAACCGGGCTACCCGCACCCACGCTGCTACAACATTTGCAGCAAATAGAACTGGCCAGTGGCCGGGAGCGTCCATACATCAACGCACCGCGCACGCTGGACCTGGACCTGCTTTTATACGGCGACGGGTTCATTGATTCACCACAACTCACGGTGCCGCACCCGCGCATGTGGCTGCGGGCTTTTGTGCTGGTGCCGCTGGCAGAAATTGCGCCTGGGCTTGTCAGTGTTGTGCAGCTCAATCGGGTAAAAAACCAGCGTATTAAGCGCGTTGGCAATTTGCAGGCTGAGACTTAAGGCGCCAGCCGCTCCCGCAGCCAGCCCCCATCATCTTGCAGCGTGTACCGCAGCCGGTCATGCAATCGACTCCGGCGGCCTTGCCAGAACTGCCAGTTGTCGGGTTTGAGGCGATAGCCGCCCCAGTGCGGGGGGCGGGGTGGCTGCAGCAGGAATTTGGCACCGTACTTTGCGGCGTTGGCAATCAGTACGCCGCGGCCGCTGATGACCTCACTTTGCGGGCTGGCCCACGCGCCTATGCGCGAATCCAGCGGACGGGAGTGAAAGTAGGCGTCGCTTTCTTCTCTTGAGACCTTTTCAACCACGCCTTCAATGCGCACTGTGCGTTCAAGTTCTACCCAATGAAATTGCAGCGCCGCATACGGGTTACCCGCCAGTTCCTGGCCCTTGCGGCTGTCGTAGTTGGTGTACCAGACAATGCCGCGTTCGTCGAAACCCTTGATGAGCACCACGCGGGTTGACGGGCGCAGGTTATGGCTCACAGTGGCCAGTGTCATGGCGTTGGGCTCTGGCACCTTGGCAGCAATGGCTTCTTTCAGCCATTGGTCAAATTGCAGAAAAGGGTCGGCGTGCGACGCTTTTTCGTCAAGCTCGGCGCGCTCGTAGCTTTTGCGTAAATCGGCGATGGATGGGGAGGAGGAGGTAAGGTCTGACATATTTCAAGTATAAAGATTGCATGCTTGACGTGACTGCCTCCCAAACAATGCCCGTTGTGATCGTACTGGCCGCTGGCCGTGGCGAGCGCTATGCGGCGTCTGGCGGTACCACACACAAATTGCAAGCCCTGCTGGCAGGCAAGCGTGTTATGGACCATGTACTTGACGCTGTCAAAGCCAGTGGCTTGCCGTACCACGTGGTACATGCTGACCCTGCAAGGCCGGGTATGGGCGACTCGATTGCGGCAGGTGTGCTTGCAACGCCTGGTGCCAATGGCTGGCTGATTTTGCCTGCTGACCTGCCGCTGATCACCAGCGACACATTGCGACGCATTGCCTTTGCATCGCCGTGCGCAGTCACCGTACCTGTGTTTAACGGCCAGCGTGGTCACCCGGTGCGTTTTGGCCCTGAATGTGTCCAGGAACTCTTCAATTTACAAGGAAATCAGGGTGCAGCCCAGATGATTCGGGCGCGAGCAGCTACTGATTCAGTAGCATTCATGGCAGTCGATGATGTGGGTTGCATCACCGATGTTGATACGCTGGACGACTTGCAGCGGGCAGAAACGCTGTTTAAGAATCGATGCGCTTGAGCAGCTCGCCCAGCGCGCGGTCATGGATGCCGACTTTGCTTAAAGCATCAAAGGTTTGCTGGGCATAGTCCCGGGTAGTGCCGTATCGGCCTGTTGCTTCGGCAAATATTTTCCGGTAGGCGGCATGTGGCAATTCACCGGTGTGGTCAGGGCTGCTCTTTGACAGCGTGAAGGCCAGCGCCGTGACATTTATTTTTTCACCGTTGCATTGTGTTTCGCAGCGCAGCCAGCGGGGGTCATACACGGCGTTGGGCATTTCTCGCTCCCAAAGCGGTACCAGCGCAGCGGCCACCCGCGCACGTGGGATGCGAAACACCACGCCTTTGCAACTGCCCCCCGGCAGCAGGCCAAACACCAGGCCGGGCCGGTCAGGCGTGCCCCGGTTGTAGGTGCTCCACATTTTTAAAGCGCGGTGGTAGCCGCGCGCCACGGCAAAGCGCTGTTCAGCAAACGCAAATTCAGGCCGCCAGATCAGCGAAGCGTAGCCAAAGATCCACAAATCCGTTTTGCCGCCCCATTGGCGTTTGATGACCTCCAGGGAGATGTCTGCGTTGGGTCGGGCGGGATTCATCAATGGCATCACCACACTTTACAATGCGCCTAGTTTTTTTCAAGGAAAGTAGTGATGTCTTCTCCAGATGATGATCAGCAAGGTCTTGTTTTAAGTGTGGTGTTTGGTTTGGTCGCATTGGTGATCGCGCTGGTGATAGGGGTGGCTATTCACCACCGCAACCATGCAGCAGGTACAACCCAGGCTCAGGCCAGCCCAGCGGCCGGGGCCGCAGCACTGGCGCAGCAAGACGCTGCCAGCGCAGCGCAAACTTTGTCGGATGCGGCCAGCGTCAAAATTGAAAACGGGGTGGTGAAGTTTTATTTTGCATCTGGCAAAGCCGATCTGGCGCTGGGTGCCAACACGGCGCTGGCTGATGTCATCAAGGGTGCGCAAGCAGGCCGCAAGCTGGTGATTTCAGGGTTTCATGATGCTACCGGCAATGCTGCGCAAAATGCCGAGCTGGCCAAAAAACGTGCTGTTGCCGTGCGCGATGCGCTCAAGGCGGCAGGCGTGGCAGACGAAAAAATCGAACTTAAAAAACCTGAAGAACTGAAAGTCAGTGGCAGCAATGCCGAAGCGCGGCGCGTTGAAGTGACCCTGCAGTAAGCAAGCGGCAAGGGTGGGGCATCCTTTCGTACCCCATTGGTAACTTGGACTACAGAAAAAGGGTTGGTAACACGTTACGATAAAGCCTGTAATAAAGTTACATCACCTTGTTGAAATCGCTTTTGCCAGGTACGCCCTATGCCCCTTTCGTCACCCCCCCTTCACGCTACGGTTGCCAGCGTCACGGCCCGCATCATTGCGCGCAGCAGTATCAAGCGCAATGCTTACCTGGCGCAAATCAGCGCAGCATCGACCCGCGCCAGAGGCGCTGACCGCATGGGTTGCGCCAATCTGGCGCATGCGGTAGCAGGCAGTCCGCCGGACGACCGCTTCAAAATCGTTGCCCAGCATGTCCCCAACATTGGCATCGTGACCGCCTACAACGACATGCTGTCGGCGCACACGCCCATGCAACCGTATCCGGACGTCATCAAAGCCGAGGCCCGCAAGCACGGCGCCACGGCGCAGGTTGCTGGCGGTGTGCCCGCCATGTGCGACGGCGTGACGCAAGGCACAGCCGGTATGGAACTCAGTCTGTTCAGCCGCGACGTGATTGCCATGTCCACCGCCGTCGCGCTGTCGCATGACATGTTTGACGCCGCTTTGATGCTGGGTGTGTGCGACAAAATTGTGCCGGGCCTGCTGATTGGTGCGCTGCATTTTGGCCATTTGCCGACCGTGTTTGTGCCCGCCGGGCCGATGCCGTCGGGCCTGTCGAACAAAGAAAAAGCCAAGACCCGCGAGCTGGCCGCGCAGGGGCTGGTCGGCCGCGCTGAGCTGCTTGAGTCAGAGATGAAGTCCTACCATGCCCCCGGCACCTGCACCTTTTACGGCACGGCCAATAGCAACCAGATGCTGCTCGAAGCCATGGGCCTGCATGTGCCCGGCACAGCGTTTGTAGCTCCAGGTGGCGAATTGCGTGACGAGCTGACACGTGAATCGGCACGTACCGTTTTAAACATCATCAAGTCAAAAAGATATGCACCCATCGGCCACATTGTTGATGAGCGTGCGATTGTGAATGCCATGGTCGCACTGCTGGCCACAGGCGGCTCCACCAACCACCTGATCCACTGGGTCGCGGTGGCGCATTCAGCAGGCATCACCATTGACTGGAACGATTTTTCAGACCTGTCAGACGTGGTGCCCACGCTGACCCACGTGTACCCCAACGGCAGTGCGGACGTGAACCAGTTTCAGGCTGCTGGCGGCACGGGTTTGGTGATTAAAGAGCTGCTCGATGCGGGCTTGATGCATGCCGATGTGCTGACGGTGCGCGCTGGCGGTATTCGTGAATTCACGCGCGAGCCCTTCATGCAAGGCGACGCGCTGGCTTGGGCGGATGCGGGTGATTCAAAAGACGAATCGATTGTGCGCAGTGTGGCCAATCCGTTCAGCGCCAGCGGCGGCCTCAAGCTGCTGCAGGGCAACCTGGGCCGCAGCGTGATCAAGGTGTCCAGCGTGCCTGATGACCGCCATGTGATTGAAGCGCCCGCTCGTGTATTTGATTCGCAAAAGGATTTGCTCGATGCCTTCAATGCTGGCGAGCTTGAAAAAGACGTGATTTGCGTGGTGCGCTGGCAAGGCCCGCAAGCCAACGGCATGCCCGAGCTGCACAAGCTCACGCCGCCACTGGCGGTGCTGCAAGGCAAGGGCTACAAAGTGGCGCTGGTCACCGATGGCCGCATGAGTGGCGCATCTGGCAAAGTGCCTGCCGCCATTCATGTGTCGCCTGAAGCGGCTGCGGGTGGCCCACTGGCCAAGGTGCGTGATGGCGACGTGATTCGACTGGATGCGTTGACGGGTGACTTGAATGTGCTGGTAGCGGCCGAGCAATGGGCTCTCAGAGCCATCGACATCATGCCGATTGAGTTGCGCGAATCTGACAGCCGGGGCATGGGACGAGAGCTGTTTACCCACATGCGCCGCAGCGCGCTCACTGCTGAAGAAGGTGCTTTGTCATGGATGTGAATTTGAATCTTTCAGGCCAACTGACTGCCCTGCAAGTCATGCAGGACGCGCCTGTCATACCCGTGATTGTGCTGACCGACGTTGCCCAGGCCGTGCTGTTGGCGCGTGCACTGGTAGCAGGCGGCATACGCATGCTGGAAGTGACACTTCGCACGCCGCAGGCGCTGGCCTGCATTGAAGCCATTGCCCGTGATGTGCCTGAAGCCGTGGTGGGTGCAGGCACGGTACGCAGCGCCGCCGATGCACAGGCCAGTGCCATGGCGGGTGCCCGTTTTATTGTCAGTCCAGGTTACACACCATCCTTGGGGCAGGCTTGTCGTGATGTGGGTTTGCCGCTGCTGCCTGGCGTCGCCACAGGCAGTGAAATCATGATGGCCCAAGCCGATGGCTTGGCCGAGCTGAAATTTTTCCCAGCCATGCAAGCCGGTGGCCCCGCCATGCTCAAAGCCTGGAACGGACCGTTTGGCGACGTGCGCTTTTGCCCCACGGGCGGCGTGACGGCAGCCAACGCGATGGACTTTTTGGCACTGCCCAATGTGGTGTGTGTCGGCGGTTCGTGGCTCACGCCGCCAGACGCCCTGGCACGTGGCAACTGGGCGCAAGTCACCGCTCTGGCTTTTCAGGCCAGCCGGTTGCGCCAGACAGTCATTTAAGCTGTATTGTTAGCTGTTTCAGGCCATTTTCAGGTGCTAAAAATGCCTGTAGCCCATTAGATTCGGGCGCAAGCAGCTATAAAAATAATAGCTTTATTCCGGTGTTGGTGACGTGTTGGGGTTCCATGACGTGACGAGCCGAAAGCGGTCAGCAATATAAAGATTGACCGACGCGGTCAGCAGGTGTCCGTGTTGGTCGAAGTAGCAACGCAACATCCGCAATGCCGGGCTGCCTGCAGGCAGGCGCAGCAGTTTGCTGGCATCGGCTGGCATCTGCGTAGCCTCTATCTGCTGCAACACCGACGCCACTTTTTGGTCGTATAGCGTGTCCAGCAGCGCGTAAATGCTGGGATGGTCGCCGTGCAGGTGCGCTGTGATGCCTTCAAACTCGGGGCGTAAATACACCTGGGTCAATGAAATGGGTGCGTCTTGCCCTGCCAGGTGCCGCTTGGTCTGCAGCGCCACCCATTGCGATCCGATGTTGCAGCGCAGCTCATGTGCCAACTGCGCGTCCGCCTTTACCCTGGTTTGGCCCAACAGTTCCAGACGTGTGGTGTTGGTGTAGTCCATCAACTCTTTGAGCGAGCCCAACGCCGCAACATACGGACCCGTTGGCCTGGCTGCCAGTACCACCGTGCCAATGCTGGGTCGGCGGGATATCAAGCCGCTGTCAACCAGTTTGCGCGTGGCTTCTCGAACCGTGTGCCGACTGACGCCGTAAGTTTTGCCCAATTGCGCCTCGGTAGGCAACAGGCTGCCAACAGGGTACTTGCCGCTTTTGATGTCATTGAGCAGCGATTCGTGCAGCCACACATAGCGCGGTGATGCGGCTGCGTCCGGGCTGGCGCGGCGCTTGGGTGGGGTGAGTGCAATGGCTTTTGGCATAGAAACAATTTGGCAATTTTTACTTTATACGTACAAAATTCATGCTCGTAAACTTGGGTTTGTACGTACATTACAATTCAATCTTTATGCCAGCATTGTGCATGCACATGTAGACCCCAATTTCGCTCATGACTGACACGCCACCTTCTGCGCTTCCTGTTGACAGCAGCGCCCCCAAACCCTTCGCCAATCTGGTGGTGGTAGAGCTCGGCCACAGCGTCGCCGCACCTTTTGCGGGGCAGATATTCAGTGAACTGGGCGCCCGTGTGATCAAAATTGAAAAAGCCGATGGGGACGATGCACGCAAGTGGGGGCCACCATTTTGGGAGGGCGCTTCGGCATTTTTTCAGGCACTCAATCGCAACAAACAATCGGTAGTATGCGAGCTGCGCGATGCGGCGCAGCTGGCGGCACTCAAGGACATGATTGTTGGGCAGGCTGATATCGTGATTCAGAATCTGCGTCCCGGCCAGGTCGACAAGCTGGGGCTTGATGGGCCGGGTTTGCTCAAGCTCAAGCCATCGCTGATTTACTGCAATCTGGGTGCTTTCGGCAACGCTGGGCCCTTGAAGGACCGGCCTGGTTATGACCCGCTGATGCAGGCTTTTGGCGGCATCATGAGCACCACCGGTGAGGCGGGTCGGCCATCGGTACGGGTTGGCGCGTCGATTGTTGACATGGGCACCGGCATGTGGGCCGTGATTGGTATTTTGACCGCCCTGCATGAGCGCCATGCCTCAGGGCGCGGCACTCTGGTGGATGTGTCGCTGTTTGAAACCGCCACCACCTGGACATCACTGCTGGCTGCGCAATACCTGGCATCTGGCCAGCTGGCGGGCAGGCAAGGCTCGGGAACGGCAGGCATCGTGCCCTACAAAGGCTATGCCACACTGGACGGTGAAATCGTGGTGGCGGCAGGCAGCGATGCCTTGTTTTCTGCCCTGGCGGGCGCGCTGGGCCACCCGGATTGGGTCACGGATCCGCGCTTTCGTGACAACCCGGTTCGGGTAGCGAATCAGCTTGCGCTGTACACCCTGATGGATGCCATCATGGCAACGCAAACCACTGCACACTGGATAGCCTGCCTGGAGGCCGTTGGTGTGCCTTGCTCGGCCGTCAATGATCTGGCGCAGATGCTGGCTCATCCCCAGACGAGCGCGCTGGGCCTGGTGCAGGACGTGCCCGGCACAAACATGAAGTTTGTCGGCTTGCCACTGAGTTTTGACGGGCAGCGGTCCAAGCCAGTTTCTGCACCGCCCAGGCTGGGCGAGCACAACGCTCTTCTTTTTCAAGGAAACAATCCATGACTGATGCGTCCTCAGGCTTTCCCGACTATGAAACCGTCGCAACCCAGATGGTTGGCGCGCATGTGCTGCAGGTGACATTGAACCGGCCGCAGGTGGGCAACGCACTGAACACACAAATGGCTCACGACCTGTTTGATGTGTGGACGCGATTGAGCGAAGACCCCGGCGTTGTGCGCTGTGTGGTGCTGACAGGTACAGGCGACAAAATCTTTTGCGCTGGCGGCGACCTGAAAGAGCGCAACGGCATGACCCACAAGACCTGGCAGCGCCAGCACGAGCTGTTTGAGCGCCAGTTCTGGACGCTGACCGACTTGCCCACGCCCATCATTGCCGCCGTCAATGGCCATGCGTATGCGGGTGGCCTGGAAATGGCTTTGTGCTGCGACTTTATTTACGCCAGCAATGCTGCCCGCTTTGCGCTGACGGAAGTCACCCTGGGCATCATGCCGGGTGCAGGCGGCACGCAAAACCTGCCGCGCGCAATTGGCGAGCGCCGGGCCAAAGAAATCATCATGACAGGCAAACCGTTTGATGCCGCCCAGGCCTTGGCGTGGGGATTGATCAACGAGGTGCACGCGCCGGGCGATGTACTGGCCAGCGCACTCGTCACCGCGCAAACCATCGCGGGCAATGCGCCGCTGTCGGTACGCCAGGTCAAAAAGTCCATTCGCTACGGTGGGCAAATGGAGCTGCGTACCGCCTACCGCTTTGAGGTGGAGGCCTACAACCACCTGGTTGACACCGAAGACCGGATGGAAGGCGTGAAAGCGTTTAATGAAAAGCGCAAACCGGTCTTCAAAGGCTGCTGACCGATGGGGTGCTGTGCAGGTTTGTCTGCCTGAACATAAATGGAGTTTGAAATGGATGTGGGTACTGCAAATTTGAGCATTGAAGTCGGAGAAGACTACCCGGAAATTCGGGACAGTGTGCGCCGGCTGTGTGCTGATTTTCCCGGCGTTTATTGGCGCAAGCTGGAAGAGGACGAAGCCTACCCGACGACCTTCGTTCAGGCGCTGACCGAGGCCGGTTACCTGGGTGCACTGATACCTGAGGCCTATGGCGGCAGCGGCATGCTGCTGCGTGCTGCTGCGGTGATTCTGGAAGAAATTCATGCGTCGGGCTGCAATGCAGGCGCTTGCCATGCCCAGATGTACACCATGGGCACACTGCTGCGCCACGGCAGCGAGGCGCAAAAGCAGCAGTACTTGCCGCAAATTGCCAGTGGCAAGTTGCGCCTGCAGGCATTTGCCGTAACCGAGCCCACCACGGGCACAGACACGACCCAGCTCAAGACCCGCGCTGTGCGCGACGGTGACAGCTATGTGATCAATGGCCAAAAGGTCTGGACGTCGCGGGCCCTGCATTCGGATTTGATGATGCTGCTGGCACGCACCACACCGCTTGACCAGGTGAAAAAGAAGAGCGAAGGGCTCTCGGTATTTTTGCTCGACATACGGGACGCGCTGGGCAATGGCCTGGACATCAAACCTTTGAAGGCCATGATCAACCACAACGCCACCGAAGTGTTTTTTGACAACCTTCGGATTCCCGCCAGCAGCCTGATTGGCGAGGAAGGCAAGGGCTTCAAGTACATCCTCGATGGCATGAATGCCGAGCGCATTCTGGTGTCTGCCGAAGCCATTGGTGATGGCCGCTGGTTTACCAAAACCTCAAGTGCCTATGTCAGTGAGCGCCGGGTGTTTGGCCGTCCGATTGGCCAGAACCAGGCGGTGCAATTTCCGGTGGCGCGGGCACATGCCGAAATTGAGGCGGCAGACATGGTGCTGCGCCGGGCTGCAGCGCGCTTTGCGGCCGGACTGCCGTGTGGAGATGATGCGAACATGGGCAAGCTGCTGGCTTCTGAAGCGTCATGGCACGCCGCAGAAGCTTGCATGCAAAGCCATGGCGGCTTTGGCTTCGCGCGTGAATACGATGTGGAACGCAAATGGCGTGAAACGCGGCTGTTCCAGATTGCGCCCATATCGACGAATCTGGTGCTGTCCTACATCGCCGAGCACATGCTTGGCATGCCGCGTTCATTTTGACCGATGACTTGAAATCCGTATGACCCACTCAACCTTGCCCCCTTTAACGCTGACCGAGGCGCTGGCTGCGTTTGTGGCTGAACCCACATTTGCCAGCCACGAGAAAGCGGCTTGCGACATTGCCAAAACCGGCTTCATGGACACGATTGCCACCATGCTGGCGGGGCAACAGGAGCCCGTGGTGCGCATCGTGCAGGCACACCTCGGTTATACCGGCGTCAGCCACCTGCCTGCTGAGGCTCCGGTGGTGCCGTTTTCAGGTGCCATGATGCCAGCTGCCCAGGCCGCCTGCATCAACGCTGCCTCCGCGCATGCGCTTGATTTTGACGATGTGGCAATGTCTGCGCACACCAGCACGGTTCTCGTGCCTGCCATTCTGGCCGAGGGTTATTTGCTGAATGTATCGGGCCAGCAGGCCTTGCAGGCGTATGTGGTGGGTTATGAAGTCTGGGCCGAGCTGTTTGCCAGAGAGCCTGATCAATACCACTTGAAGGGCTGGCACCCCACTGGCGTTTTTGGCAGCGTAGCCGCTGCCGCAGCCGTTGCCTGTTTGCATCGTTTGCCACAGGCGCAAACCCGCCATGCCCTGGCGATTGCTGCCAGCCTGGCCAGCGGGCTGGTGGCTAATTTTGGCACCATGACCAAACCTTTTCATGCCGGGCGCGCGGCAGCCAGCGGCATTGAAGCCGTGCGTCTGGCCAAACTTGGCATGACCGCAGCGCCCGATGTGTTTGAGCACCCGGCAGGCTACCTGAATGCGCTGTCGCCTGCGGGTCGGGCAGACCGCACACGCCCGGCAGACCAGCTGGGTAAAACGTTGCGCATCCTGGCGTGGGGCCTGTCAATCAAGCGTTACCCGGTGTGCTATTCCGGCCACCGCGTGATTGATGGTGTGCTGGCGATTGCCGAACGGGAAGACCTTCACATCGCGCAGATCCGTTGCGTACGGGTCACCATCGGGCCCGCTCAGGAATCCATGCTGCGCAACCACTTGCCGCAGACGGGTCTGGAAGCCAAATTCAGCGCAGAGTTTGCGGTAGCCGCTGCACTGGTGGCACGGCAGGTAGGCCTGGCCCAGTTGAATGACAGTTTTGTGGCCGATGACCGGGTACGCGGCCTGATGGGCAAAGTGGTGATTGACATCACCTTGCGCACCTGCCCGATTGACCCCGCGTTTTCGTATGCGGATCGGGTGGTCATTGAGTTGCTGGATGGACGCTCGTTCGATTCGGGCGATATCCGTTTTGCAATTGGCAATGCCATGTTGCCAATTGATGCAGCTGGTTTGCGCCAAAAGTTCATGGATTGCATCGCCACCGGGATGGCGTCTCAAACTGTCCCATCCACATCCACATCCACATCCACATCGTCATCGTCATCGTCATCGATTGACGGTGCAGCGCTGTACGAACGCATTGCTGGACTCGAAGGCTTGCCCAGCCTGCGGCAATTGTTCACATGAACACCTTTGTGCCGCTGCTGGTAACGCTGCTGATCCAGTCTTTCAGTGCACTGAGCCTGATGGCCGTGCCCGTGCTGATTCCTGTAGAGCTGGGGTTGCCCCGCTTGAGTCCGGCCGGCATGGGTGTCTATGTTTTGTGCGCCTATGCAGGCGCGGTACTGGGCAGCCTGTCTGCCGGGGCGCTGGTAGACCGCTGGGGTGCCATCCGCACCAGCCAGTGGGCGCTGCTGTTGTCAGCTGCCGGTTTGTTGTTGGCCGCATGCTACCCCAGCGCCTTGCTGCTGGCGGCGCTACTGGTGGGCATGGGCTACGGGCCCATCACGCCTGCAAGTTCCCATGTACTGATGCAGACCACGCCTGCCAAGCGGCTGAATCTGGTGTTTTCAATCAAGCAGACCGGCGTGCCGCTGGGCGTGGCCTTAAGTGGTTTTTGCATTCCTCCTCTGGCCGTCACTGGCTGGATGTGGACACTCGTTATTTTGGCCCTGGCTTGCGTTGCTGCGGCCGCTTCAGCCTTGCCGATTCAAGTCCGGCTGGACGCGCAAACCAGCCTGAAAATGACGACGGGCGCGCCTGAAGGCCTGTCCTTACGCATGCTGGTGCAGCAGTTGCTGGAGCCTCTTGCCGTCATCTTTAAAAATAAAAAACTACGTGCGCTGGCGGCCGTGTCATTTGTGCTGTCGGGCATACAAATTTCTTTTGCCAGTTATTTGGTCAGCTTCCTCACCACTAGCCTGCTGATGGGTGCCCTGGCTGCTGGTTCACTGTTGGCGCTGGCGCAAATGGGCGGCGTGCTGGGCCGCATTGTCTGGGGCTATATCAGCGACCGCTACATTCGGCCTTTGAGCGCACTCGCTTTGCTGTCGCTGGTCATCGCGACGGCGGCTGTGGCTACCAGCAGTCTGGCGCTGTGGCCGCAGGCTGCGTCTGGCGCGATGCTGGCAGGGCTGATGTTTGTTTTTGGTGCCAGTGCCAGCGGCTGGAACGGCGTTTATCTGGCGGAGGTGGCGCGCCAGGCACCCGTGGGATCTGTTGGCAAGGCGACATCGGGCACACTGGCCTGCACTTTTCTGGGCGTCATGGTGGGCGCCCCAGTGTTCGGCCTGATCGTGTCCAGCCATGGCGGCTTCAGCATGGCATTTGGTATGCAAGCTGTGCTCGCGTTGGGTGTTGCGCTATGTCTGCTTGTGTTTCGGGAGCGTCCAGTCATCAATGCCAAATCGGCCGTTTGAAAATCACGTTTTTTTTATAACAGGACACAACATGAACAACATCATCATTGCTTCACCTTCGCCAGATAGGGATAGGCAGCGCAGAAAGTGGCTTTTGGCCGGTGCGGGCGTCGCGGCAGCGAGCTTGTTGCCGCGCATGGTAAGGGCGCAGTTACCGTCCCAGGCCTGGCCTTCCAGGCCAATCAAGATATATGCAGCGCAAGCGCCTGGTTCATCAAACGATGCGACCGCACGGGCCTGGGCCGACTATTTTTCTGCCAGGCTGGGCGTACCTGTCGTTGTTGAAAACAAGCCGGGTGGTTTGGGCATGATTGCTGCCGAGGCGGTAGCACGCTCTGCACCTGATGGGCATACTTTTTTGATCACCTTGCACAGCCAATTGGCGCAAGCGCCCGTGTTGTTGAAAAAACCGCCAATTGATCCGTCAAAAGACCTGATCGCCATTGGCTCCATCGGTGTCGGGCCGGTGGTGGCGGTTGTCCACAAAGACCTGCCCGTTAAAAACCTCGCAGAGCTGGTTGAGCTGGCGCGCAAACGGCCCGTGTCGGTCGGCAATTACGCAATTGGTTCTGGCTGGCAGCTGATGCTGGCCAAACTGGCGGCACAAACGGGCGCGCAATTTACCGTTGTCAATTACAAAGGTACCGGTGCCATGCTGCTGGACTTGTATGGCGGACAAATTGAAGTGGGTGCGGGATCGCTGGCGGGCATGGGTGCAGGCGTGCAAAAAGGCCTGGTGCGCCCAATGGTCATCATCATCGGCAACCGTTCCAGCAAGCTGCCCGGCATACCTACCTGGGTCGATGCGGGGTTCAAGGGACCAGCCTTTGAAGACCTGGCAGAGTGCAATATGCTGCTTGGCCCTGCAGGCACGCCGCCAGAGGTGGTTGAACGCATTGCCCGCCTGATTCAGGAGTCGGTCACTGAATCGTTCAAAGTCAAAGCCGTGCGTGAACAGCTTGCCGCTGACGATGTGCCGCTAACGGGCGTTCCTTTGCAACAGTTCATTAACAGAACCTATGCCAGTTACCGGAACTTGACGCGCGAAATTGGCTTGACGCTTGAATAGCAAACCGTGCGGCTTGCAGGCGCAATTTTGGCGCGGCAAGGGCAGTTTTTGCCATTGCAGCCATTAAATAGGGCTGTAGCTCAATGAATTCGTGCGCAAGCAGCTATTTAAAATATAGCAAAAACATGCAGCTTAACGCAGGCCAGCACCCAGGCTTTCTTCTTTGCGCTGTATCAGTTCAATCTTGTAGCCGTCGGGGTCGGTGACAAAAGCAATCACCGTGCTGCCGCCTTTGACCGGGCCCGCCTCACGCGTCACGTTGCCGCCCGCTGCCTTGATTTTGTCAACCGCTGCGTATGCATCGGGCACACCCAAGGCGATGTGGCCATAGGCCGTGCCCATGTCGTAGCTGTCGATGCCGTGGTTGTAAGTCAGCTCAATTTCAGCCTGGGCCGGGTTGCCTTCGTAGCCGACAAAGGCCAGCGAGTATTTGTATTCAGGGTTTTCAGACCGGCGCAGCAACTGCATGCCAAGCACCTGGGTGTAAAAGTCAATCGAGCGCTGGAGATTGCCAACGCGGAGCATGGTGTGGAGAAGTCGCATTGATGGGATATCCGTGATTTGAAATTGTTTGAAAAGGTGAACTTACCTGGCCATCTCAAACACCAGGCAGGTCGTGGTGGCGTGTGCATACAACTTGCCGTCTGGCCCGATGATGCGCCCTTCTGCCGTGGCCAGTTGTTTGCCACAGTGAATGACTGTGCCTATGGCGCGCAGCGGGCCGCTCTTGTGTGAGGCAGCCCGCACGATGTTGACGCTGAGTTCTGCGGTGGTGTAGCCCCGGCCCACCGGCATCATGGTGTGCACTGCGCAGCCAACCGCTGAGTCAAGCAGAGTGGCATACCAGCCGCCGTGTACGCTGCCCAATGGGTTGTAGTGCATCAATTGAGGCGTGCCTTGATAGGTGGCTTTGCCCAGTTCTATCTCTACCAGCGCAAAGTCCAGCGTGTGTGCAATCGGAGGGTAGGGCATGCTGCCCAGCAACATGGCCTGCATTTGCTCCAGACCGGACTTGCCTGCAAAGTGCTCGGGCGTAGCCACACCTGGCTTGCCGCCGCCTGCCAGCATGCGGGCGCGCACGGCAGCGCTTTGTTCAAGCCATTGGGTCAGGGTGTCCTGTGAATTTTTCATGCGCCAATTTTAAACAGGCGGCAAAAAAACAGCGCGCGCAGCCAGTGCTGCAGGGCGGCTGTGGCAGCCTTCAATGTGGTCATTGACCAGCCCCATCGCCTGCATGAAGGCATACATCGTGGTGGGGCCTACAAACGTCCAGCCGCGCTTTTTCAGATCTTTAGACAAGGCGATGGAGGCGGGTGATGTGGTTGCGGTTTTAAGCACCTCATACGTGATGACCTGTGGCCTGCTGGCAGCATCAGGCTCAAGCCGCCAGACGTAAGCGCCCAAAGAGCCAAATTCACGGCGCAGTTCCATCACACGCCTGGCGTTGTTGATGGTTGATGCAATCTTGCCTGCATGACGGACGATGCCTGCATCCAGGAGCAGGCGGCGGGTGTCGCTGTGGTCAAAGGCGGCTACCTGCTCAGCTTCAAAATTTGCAAAAGCTGTCTTGAAGTTTTCACGCTTGTTCAAAATCGTTAGCCAGCTCAGGCCCGCTTGAAAACCTTCCAGGCAGATTTTTTCAAACAAGCGACGCTCGTCGGCCACCGGAAAGCCCCATTCGCTGTCGTGGTAGTTTTGATACAGCGTTGTCGCCTTGCACCAGGTGCAGCGATGGGTGTGGCTGGCGTCGTCTGGGTCTTTGAAAAGACCGGCCAGGGCGCCGTTTGCGATGCTGGGCGACGGTGTGTCAGAGGTCATGCGGGGTATTTGATGTCGTAGAACTCATGGTCTTGTGGACGCATCCTGAGCAGCGATGAAATTCACGGCGTTTTCAGCGACCTGGCCAGCAGCCATGCCCGGCTTGTACAGGGCAGAGCCGATGCCGAAGCCGTTGGCACCTGCCTCCAGGTAAGCACGCATGTTGTCTGGCGTGATCCCGCCGACCGGTAGCAGCACGGTTGCAGGTGGCAGCACAGCCCTGAGCGCTTTGACCACCGCAGGCGATGCCATTTCAGCCGGGAAAATTTTTAACCCTGTCGCACCTGCGTCGAGTGCGGCAAACGCCTCGCTGGCCGTCATGATGCCGGGCAAGCAAACCAGCCCCAGCTGTAAAGCTTCGCGAACAACTGCCGGGTTGAAGTTTGGCGACACTATCAATTGCCCGCCTGCAGCATGTACGTTGCGCACATCGCGGGTGGTCAAAACAGTCCCCGCACCCACAAGCGCTTGCGGAAAAGCGCTTGTCATGGCGGCAATGCTGTCCAGTGGCTGGGGTGAGTTGAGGGGGACTTCAATCAGTGTCCAGCCCATGTTGAGCAGCGCCTGGCCAATCGGCACGGCTTCATGGGGCGTGATGCCGCGCAAAATGGCGACCAGCGGCAGTGATGCGAGGGCCGCTTTGAAGGATTCATGCAGCGTCATGGTGTGCTCGCTTAAACGGTGTAGTTCAAAGCCATTCGCCCGCCATCGACCACCACAATTTCACCCGTCATGTAACTGGCCGCGTCGCTGGCCAGAAACGCCACGACGTCGGCGATTTCTTCGGGGCTGCCCAATCGTTTGAGCGGCGTGCGACTCATGATTTTTTGTTTGGCCTCGTCGCTGGTCAGTACTGCTTTGGCGGCCAGTTCAGTGGCTATCGTGCCCGGGGCGACTGCATTGACGCGAATGCCCCAATCGGCCAATGCCAGCGCCATGACCCGTGTGAGCTGGTTGATGCCGCCCTTGCTGACGTTGTAGCTGGCAATGTTGGGAATGGCCAGCACGCCATTGACCGAGCTCATGTTGACGATGCTGCCGCCGCCTGTTTTGGCCATTTCACGGGCTACCCTTTGGCCGACTAGAAACGAGCCTTTCAGGTTGACGCGCAACACCGCGTCAAAGTCGGCCTCAGTCACGTCCAGAAAATCTGCCGCCTTGAAGATGCCTGCGTTGTTGACCAGCACGTCGATGCGGCCATGCAGGTCAAGCGTTTTTTCAACCAGCGCGTCCACCTGCGCTTTGTCGCCAACATCGCAATGCACATAGCTGGCCTGCAGTTTTGTGGCAAGTGCCTGCCCATTGTGGTCGTCAATATCGGCGATGACAACGCGCGCCCCTTCGCGTGCAAAGCGCTCTGCACAGGCTTGGCCGATGCCTTGTGCGCCGCCAGTGATGATGCAAACCTTGTTGGTCAGGTCAAAGTTGATGTTGTGATTCGGTTGGTAGGTCATCTTGATCTGTGCGGTTGGGCAATGGGCGCAGCTTAGCCCAAATGGTGATCGGCGATGGCTTTCAGTCCTGCCCAGGTGGCCTGGTTGCCAATGATGATTGGCTTGATACCCATCAGTGCCAAGCCCTGTGCGTAACGGGAGCAAAGCTCAGGCGCTCCGATCAATACCAAAGATTCTCCGCTGGACAGGCGTTGGCCTTTGAGTTCTTCACCAATCACCAGGCCTGACAGGTAGCTGGGTAAAGCATCGCTGGCCATGCGTTTGAAGAGCGACAGCGTGCGGACGCTGAAGGCGGTGTGTAGCAGCCCGTCGCCGCGCAGCGCACAGGCCACGCCTTGCGTAAAAGCTGCCTCGTCATGCGGCGTGTCGGTTAACGGCAAAGTACGCGCCAGGATGGAATGCTGGCGCAGCAAAGCGTAAAACTCGCCGGTCATCCAGGTTGAAAAGTTGGTGATTTGGCTGTTGCTGACTGTGACCCATTTGCTGTGTGTGCCGGGCAGCACCATGCGTGCATCTTGCAAGCCCAGCAGTTGCAGCGCGCCAATCACCTGGGTTTCTTCGCCACGCATCACATCCAGCACGCCGTCCAAGTCAATGCTCAAACCGGGCACGATGGCAATCTTGCCCGGTCTGTTGGAAGTTACCCATGCCAGCCGCGCCGCTATGTCGGCAAACCCGGCCGGGCAGGGGCAGTAGGGCGCTTCCAGCCAGCCCTGCTGGCTGCCGGCCATACCGGCGATCAGACACAGCACGCCCGGCTGCATCCAGTCGCTAAAGCAGCTTTCAAACACGCCTTCAAAGCCGCCTTGTTCCACCGTCTCGTCAACCGTCAAAATCCCCCGGGCAAAAGAGCGCTCTTCAAGCACGCGACCATCTGCGTCAAGCAAAGCACCACGCAAAGACGATGTGCCCCAGTCAAGCGCGACAAGGTTCATGTCAGTGGTTGTCCCGTGGCACGGCAGACCCACGCTTGCCCACCAGAAAATCCATGTCCACACCTTCGTCGGCTTGCAGCACGTGGTCAATGTAGAGCTTGTAGTAACCAGACGTCATGGCTGGCTCTGGCGCCTTCCACACGGCTCGGCGTTTGGCCAGCTCTTCGTCGCTCACATGCAAATGCAGCAGGCGTTTGGGCACATTCAGCTCAATCATGTCGCCGTTTTTCACCAGCGCTAATGGCCCACCCGCTGCGGCTTCAGGTGCGGTGTGCAGCACCACCGTGCCGTAGGCCGTGCCGCTCATGCGTGCGTCGCTGATGCGCACCATGTCGGTGATACCTTTTTTAAGCACTTTGGGCGGCAGCGGCATGTTGCCTACCTCGGCCATGCCGGGGTAGCCCTTGGGGCCGCAGTTTTTCAGCACCATCACGCAGGTCTCGTCAATGTCCAGGCTGTCGTCGTCAATGCGGGCATGAAAGTCTTCAATGTTTTCAAACACCACGGCGCGGCCGGTGTGCACCATCAGCGCGGGCGTGGCGGCACTGGGCTTGATGACCGCGCCGCGTGGCGACAAATTACCGCGCAGTACCGCAATACCGGCTTTGTCTTTAAAAGGAGCGCTCAGCGGTTTGATGACCTCGGTGTTGTAGTTTTGCGCGTCGGCAATGTTGTGGCCAATCGTCTGGCCGTTGGCGGTGATGGCGTCCAGGTGCAGGTGCTGTGCGATTTCTCTCATCACCACGGGCAAACCGCCCGCGTAGCAAAAATCTTCCATTAAAAATTTGCCAGACGGTTGCAGGTTGACCAGGCATGGCAGTTCGCTGGCCAGACGGTCAAAGTCGTCCAGTTCCAGTTTGATGCCAATGCGCCCGGCCATGGCAATCAGATGAATCACCGCGTTGGTAGAGCCGCCAATGGCCGCCAGTGTCTTGATGGCGTTTTCAAACGCCTCACGCGTCAGGATTTTTGACAGCGTCAGGTCTTCATGCACCATGTCGACAGCACGCCGCCCTGCCATGCGGGCCAGCACATTGCGCCTGCCGTCAACTGCCGGGTAGGCTGCGTTACCTGGCAGGCCAATGCCCAGCGCTTCAACCATGCTGGCCATCGTGCTGGCTGTGCCCATCGTCATGCAGTGGCCATGGCTGCGGTGCATGCAGCTTTCGGCTTCAAAAAAATCAGCCAGCTTGAGGGTGCCTGCGCGCACCTGCTCGCTCATGCTCCACACGCCGGTGCCTGATCCTAATTCCTGGCCGCGCCATTTGCCGCTCAGCATCGGCCCACCGCTCACGCCCACCGTGGGCAGGTCCACACTGGCCGCGCCCATCACCAGCGATGGTGTGGTTTTGTCGCAGCCCATCAGCAGCACCACGCCATCAATCGGGTTGCCACGAATGCTTTCCTCCACGTCCATGCTGGCCAGGTTGCGGTACAGCATGGCGGTTGGCCTCAGCAGCGTTTCGCCCAGCGACATGACCGGGAATTCGAGTGGAAAGCCACCTGCTTCATACACGCCAATCTTGACCTGCTCCGCAATCGTGCGGAAGTGGCTGTTGCATGGGGTCAGCTCGCTGAAGGTGTTGCAAATGCCAATGACAGGGCGACCATCAAACTGGTCATGCGGCACGCCCTTGCCCTTGACCCAGCTGCGATAGGCAAAACCGTCGCGGTCCTGCCGCCCAAACCATTGCTGGCTGCGAAGTTCCGAAGGTTGCTTTTTGGGCTTGAGGTCGTCACTCATAGGGAAAATCCTTAATTAATAAACGTATTATCGTCATACCATTGCGCGGCGAATCTTAGTGATAACCATGATTAAAAACGTTCACGGCAATACAGTTGACCATATTGGAGAAGCCATCGTGGCAGGCCGCTATGGCGTGGGCGCGTCGATTCCACCCGAGCCTGTTCTGTGCCTTGAGCTGGGTGTCAGCCGCACCGTGGTGCGCGAGGCCGTCAAGTCACTGATTGCCAAGGGGCTGATGACCACCGGCCCCAAGGTAGGCACGCGTGTTTTGTCTGAAGAGCACTGGAACTGGTTTGACCCGGACGTCATCATCTGGCAGTCAAAAGCAGGGTTGACACCTGAATTTTTACGCGACCTGCAAGACCTGCGCCGTGTGGTCGAGCCCGCCGCCATGCGCCTGACGGCAGAGCGCGCCACCGCCAAAGACATTGCCGAGGTTGAAGAGGCCTACGCGGGCATGAAGCGCGCCGTCGAAGGTGGGGGCGACTACGTGACCTTTGACCTGCGCTTTCATCAAGGCTTGCTACGGGCATGCGGCAACCGCATGCTGGTGCAAATGAGCAAGGCGCTAGGTGCATTGCTGCGCACAAGTTTTGAAATTTCAACCCGCCGCAAGGACGGCCCACGCAGCTCGCTGCCACTGCACCGCGAAGTGCTTGACGCGGTGATTGCGCATGACCCGGACCGTGCTGAAAAAGCCATTCGTGTGCTGATTGATGGTGCGCGCACAGACATTGAAGAAGTCCTTGCGTCGCGTCGCCGGTTGCCCCGACTGAATGAGCCTGCACGAATGTTGAAGGCGGCTTAGAAAAGATGACCATGCAAAAAACAATCGACACATCCATTCACTGGTTTTTCAAAGGCCTGGAACTCCTCATCGTGCTGGCCATGCTGGCCATGGTGGTGATGGTGTTTGGCAATGTGGTGCTGCGCTACGTCTTTAACACAGGTATCACGATTTCAGATGAAATGTCGCGCTACTGCTTTATTTGGCTGACCTATATCGGCGCGATGGTGGCGATGCGAGAGAAGGGGCATTTGGGTGTGGACACAGTGGTCAAGCATCTTGGCCTGTCGGGTAAAAAAGTTTGCCTGTTCTTGAGTGAGGCCATCATGCTGGGCTGCAATATCCTGTTTTTTATCGGCACGTTCAAGATGCATGACCTGCAAGTCACCAACATATCGCCTGTGGTTGGCATGTCGATGATCTGGGTCTACGGCATTGGCTACATCGTGGCCGTGGTGATGGCCATCATGAATGTGAATGTGATTTACCGGCTGTTGACAGGGCAACTGTCTGAGGCTGAGCTGGTGCAGGTGATTGAGACGGAAGGCCTGGCTGATGCCGAGAAGCAACTGCATGGAACTGCTCACGGAGCAAAGATATGACCGTCACAGTCTTTATCGTCAGCTTGCTGGCCGCTATGGCCATCGGTATGCCCATTGCCTATGCGCTGCTGGTTTGCGGCTTGAGTTTGATGGCCTTCCTGTCCATGACCAGTGGTCTGGTGACGTTTGACAGCCAGATTTTGGCCCAGCGTTTTGTGGAAGGCGCTGACAACTTCCCTTTGCTGGCCGTGCCCTTCTTTTTGCTGGCCGGGGAGTTCATGAACGCGGGTGGCCTGAGCCGCCGCATTGTCAATCTGGCAATGGCCTGGGTCGGGCACTTTCGCGGTGGGCTGGGTTATGTCACGGTGATTGCAGCGGTCATCATGGCGTCGCTGTCAGGCTCTGCTGTGGCTGACACGGCGGCGCTGGCTGCCTTGCTCATCCCGATGATGCGCGCTGCAGGCTACAACATCGGCCGTGCTTCGGGTTTGATAGCATCGGGCGGCATCATTGCACCCGTCATTCCGCCATCGATTGGCATGATTATTTTTGGCGTTGCCGGCAATGTGTCGATCACCAAACTGTTTTTGGCAGGCATCGTGCCTGGCCTGCTGATGGGTGTTGCCATTGGCCTGACCTGGTGGTGGGTAGCCAAAAAAGAAAATGTGCAGCCCGCCCCCAAACTGGCCATGCCTGAGCGATTTCGCATCACGGCAGAGGGCGGTTTTGCATTGGCACTGCCAATCGTGATCATCGGCGGCATGAAGTTTGGTGTGTTCACCCCCACCGAGGCGGCTGTGGTGGCAGCGGTATACAGCTTTGCCGTCGGCATGTTCATTTATCGTGAACTGAAATGGTCTGAACTGTATGGACTGATTTTGGCCGCAGGCAAAACAACCGCCGTCGTGATGTTTTTGGTGGCTGCCGCCATGGTCAGTGCCTGGTTGATCACGGTGGCCAACATACCCACCGAGGTCGCCAAAATGATGGAACCCTTTATGGGCAACAAAATGCTGTTGATGTTCATCATGATGGTGCTGGTGGTGATTGTGGGCACCGCACTTGACTTCACGCCCACCGTGCTGATTTTGACGCCCGTGCTGATGCCGCTGGTGTTGAAAGCGGGCATTGATCCGGTTTATTTTGGTGTGCTGTTCATCATGAACAACGCGATTGGCCTGATCACCCCGCCTGTAGGCACAGTGCTCAATGTGGTGTGCGGCGTCGCCAAAATCAGCATGGACGATGCTTTTAAAGGTGTGTTGCCTTTCCTGCTGGCGCAGTTGGCTGTATTATTTTTGTTGATCGCTTTTCCCGCGATAGTTTTGGTCCCCCTTCAATGGTGGATGAGATAGTTTTTTAATTTAACAGGAGACAAGTATGTTTAAACGTAGAACCCTTGCCAAGGCCTTGGCTATTGCTTCGATGCTGGTTGCCACATCGGCGATGGCGCAGTTTGCAGACCGCACCATCAAGTTCACCAACGGCGTGAACGAAGACCACCCGGTCGGCGTTGGCGTCAAGAAAATGCAGGAAGTGCTTGCTGCAAAAACGGGTGGCAAGATGAAAATCAACGCCTTTTGGGGCGGCTCTGCTGGCGGTGATTTGCCCGCCACACAAGCGCTGCGTGCAGGCACGCAAGAGATGGTGTGTACATCCTCATCGCCACTGGTGGGCATTGTGAAAGAACTGGGTGCATTTGATTTGCCCTTTTTATTCGCCAATGAAAAAGAAGCCGATGCGGTGCTCGACGGCCCGGCTGGCGCGTACTTCAACAAAAAACTTGAAGAGGCAGGCCTGGTGAACCTGGCTAACTGGGAAAACGGTTTCAGAAACCTGACCAACAGCAAGCGTGCGGTGGCCAAAGCTGAAGATTTTGACGGTGTCAAAGTCCGCGTGATGCAAAACAATATTTTCCTGGACACCTTCAAAACCCTGGGCACCAACGCCGTGCCAATGGCCTTTGGCGAAGTGTTTACCGCACTGGAGACCAAAACCATCGATGGCCAGGAAAACCCGTTCGTGACGATTGAAACCTCCAAGTTCAATGAAGTGCAAAAGTTCTTGAGCGTGACTCGTCATGCCTACACCCCGTTTCTGATTCTGTACAGCAAAAAGCTGTGGGACCAGCTCAACCCGCAAGAGCAGGGTGTGCTGCGTGAAGCCGCGATGGAAGGCCAGAAAGTGCAGCGTGCGGCCAACCGCTCACTGAATGAAAAATCGCTGGCCAGCCTGAAAACAAAAGGCATGCAAGTCAATGAAGTCACGCCAGCAGAGCAGCGCCGCATGTTTGAAAAAGTCAAGCCTGTGTATGACCGCAATGTGCCAACGATTGGTGCAGAAGCAGTTACAACGGTACTGGACGCATTGAAGAAGGCGCGCGGCAGTTAACTTACTGCGGCGTTGATCAAAAAGCCGCCGGGAGCAATCCTCGCGGCTTTTTTCAGGAGCAAACATTGAAAATCACACAACTCGAAACTATTCGTTTAGGTGAATTCCCCAACATCATCTGGACGCGCCTGTACACCGATGAAGGTCTGGTTGGCTTGGGTGAAACTTTTATGGGCGCACCAGCAGTTGAGGCCTACCTGCACGAGTGGGTCGCGCCCAAGTTGCTCGGGCAGGACGCACTGGCCATCGAGTCACGCAACCGCGACATCACCGGCTACCTGGGCTGGCGCGGCTCTGGTGTGGAGACGCGTGGTAATTCAGCGGTAGACATCGCCCTGTGGGACATATTTGGCAAGGCAGCCAACATGCCCGTCCATACTGCGTTGGGCGGTAAAAGCCGTGACAGTATTCGGATCTACAACACCTGTGCTGGCTACCAGTATGTGCGCAGCGCCACCAACCAGACAACGGCCAATTGGGGTCTGGGCAATGTCAGCAAAAGCCAAGGCCCGTATGAAGACCTGCAAGGCTTTTTGAACAACGCAGGCGAGCTGGCTCAGTCGCTGTTGTCTGAAGGCATTACCGCCATGAAAATCTGGCCCTTCGACATGGCTGCTGAAAAAAGCCACGGCCAGTACATCAGCAATGCAGACCTTGACGCAGCGCTGGTGCCGTTTCAAAAAATCCGCGACGCCGTCGGCAACCAGATGGACATCATGGTCGAGTTTCACAGCCTGTGGCGTTTGCCCATGGCGCAAAAGATCGCCCGAGCGCTCAAGCCCTTCAACACCTTCTGGCATGAAGACGCGATACGAATGGACTCGCTGGATTTGCTCAAACAATACGCTGTCGATTGCGAAGCACTAATCTGCGCCAGCGAAACCTTAAGCTACAAATGGGGCTTCAAAGACTATTTGCAAACTGGCGTGGCCGGTGTTGCCATGCTGGACCTGAGCTGGTGCGGTGGCCTGAGTGAAGCCCGCAAAATAGCCGCCATGGCCGACGCTTGGCAACTGCCCGTCGCCCCACACGACTGCACCGGCCCGGTGGTGTGGGCCGCGTCAACGCATTTGTCATTGCACGCCCCCAATGCACTGGTACAAGAAAGCGTGCGCGCCTTTTTTACCGGCTGGTACAAAGAGCTGGTGACTGAATTGCCCGTGGTTGAAAACGGCATGATCAGTTTGAACAACAAGCCTGGCCTGGGGCTTGAGCTGTTGCCGGACTTGCACAAACGCGCTGATGCGGTGGTGCGTATTTCCAGGCTTTGATCATCTCAAGGAATCGCATCATGAAAATCAAATCCGTCACCCCGTTTATTTTGCATGTGCCTGTTACGGGCGGGCAGATTGCCGACAGCACGCACACCGTTTCAAACTGGGGTGTGGTCGGTGCGCAAATTCAAACTGAAAGCGGTATCGTCGGCTACGGCTTTACCGGCACCCACGCGCACCTGCCAAGTGACCAGTTGATTACCCGCTGCATTGAAACCTGCCATGCACCGCTGCTGCTAGGGGAGGACGCCAGCGACATCAACCGGCTGTGGCAAAAGCTGGCGCGCAACCCGGCCTTGCAGTGGGTAGGCCGCGCAGGCATCACCACGCTGGCGCATGCCGCCATTGATGTGGCGCTGTGGGACATCAAAGCCAAGGCGGCTGAACAACCCTTGTGGAAATTGCTGGGCGGCAAGGTGCGTGACAAAGTCAGGGCCTACAACACAGACATCGGCTGGCTTAGCATTCCTGACGACCAGCTGGTGGCGGGTGCCAAAGCGGCGGTGACTGATGGTTTTACCGGCATCAAAATGAAAGTCGGCTCAACCGTTGAGCGCGACCTGCGCCGCCTGGCTGCAGTACGCCAGGCGATTGGCCCAGACGTGACGCTGGCCATTGACGGCAACGGCAAATGGAGCCTGGCAACCTGCCAGCGTTTTTGTCGCGCGGCAGAGGCGCAAGATGTGTATTGGTTTGAAGAGCCGCTCTGGTACGACGACGTCAAGGGCCACGCCCAGCTCGCGCGCATCACGTCCATCCCAGTCGCGCTAGGTGAACAGCTTTACACCACCGATGCGTTTGCCGAATTTTTTGCACAGCAGGCCATAGCCTGGGTGCAGCCCGATGTCACGCGCATGGCGGGTTTGACGGAAGTTCTGCGCGTGTGCGACACCGCCCATTCGTTTCGCTTGCCCGTTGCCCCGCACGCCGGCGACATGAGCCAGGTGCATGTGCACCTGTCGTACGCTCACCCGGCGTGTGAAGTGCTGGAATACATCCCGTGGATCAAAGACTGCTTTACAGAGCCTGCGGAAGTGGTGGACGGGCACTTTATATTGCCGCAACTGCCTGGGGCAGGGACAACGCCTACGGCGGCTGCGTGGGATAAGTATCGGCAGGTGACTGCGTGATGGGTTGAAGGATTTTATATATGCTATGTTATTGATAGCTTTTTGCACCCAATCTTATTGCTTACATTCAACGACGAGTTGCGACACGCTTAAGGGATTGTAAGAACACCTGGTTAGGCGTCTTAAATCCCAATCTTTTGCGGGGCCGGTTGTTCAGCCTGTCCAGGATCATGTCAAGCTCTTCTTGCGTTACCGTTGACAGGTCACGCTGTTTGGGCAGGTACTGGCGAAACAAACCATTGAGGCCCTGCCATCACGGTAAAACGCTTTTCAATCTGAAAACCGCTCTGCTAATCCAGCGCAATCCCCGCTTTTTTCGCCAGTACTGCGTAGCGCGCCATCTCGCTGCGCAAATACCTGGCTGCTACCTCTGGCGTACTGGGGTTGATCAGATTGCCTTGCTTGGCCATGATCTCTTTGACTTCTGGGGTGCTGTACGCCGCCACAAAAGCTTCATGAATGCGTTTGGTCTGGTCAGGCGGTAACTTGGCCGGAGCCAGCACGGCAAACCAGCCCTCAACTTCGTAATTGGGTAAGCCTTGCTCGGCAACGGTGGCCAGGTCAGGCAGGGCGGGTGTGCGGGTTTTGCCGCACAGGCCCACCGCCCGAAGCGCGCCACTTTTTAAATGTGCCTGAACTGCAGGCAGGGCAACCACGCCCATCTCAACCTGGCCACCTATCAGGTCGGTCACCATGGCACCGGTACTTTTGTACGGAATGTGGCGCACTTGCACTTTGGCTTCATCCACAAACATCTCGCCTGCCAGATGGATGATGGTGCCATTGCCCGATGATGCGTAGTTGTAGGCATCGGGTTTGGCCTTGAGCAACGCGATCAGTTCCTGCACATTTTTGGCGGCAACCTTGGCCGGGTTGACCACCAGTACGAAAGGTGTTGACCCCATGATGGCAATGGGGGTGAAGTCGGCCACAGTGTCGTAGGGGATTTTCTTGTACACCGCCGGGTTGATGACATGGTTGTTCGACACCATACCTATCGTCAAGCCGTCAGGCGCAGCCTTGGCCAGCACCGATGTGCCGGTAATACCACCAGCGCCGGGCAAGTTGTCAATCACTACGGCTTGCCCACCTAAAGCCTTGATGAGAGACGGCAGGGCTGCGCGTGCAATGGTGTCAACGCCGGAACCGGCACCAATCGGCAGGATGATGCGCAGGGTTTTATCAACTTGCGCTAAAGCAGGCAGTGTGGTTACAGCACAAGCTGCAAGCACAAGCTGGCGGCGTGAAAGATTTAAAAGATTTGAATGGCTTGAAGGTGTCATTGTGTTGTCTCCATTTTCAGTTTTGAAAGAACCTCTTGCGTATGTTCGCCAACTTTGGCCAGCGGGCTGCGTACGCCGGGGCGGCGACCGCCCAGAGTGAGCGGCAACAGCACCACATCGGTCATGCTGCCGTCGTCGGCTTGCATCGGCACCAAGCCGCCACTTGCCAGCAAATGCGGGTCAGTCACCAATTGGTCTGGCCGCATGATAGGCGCATAGGGTATGCCTGCGGCTTCAAGCTGCTCTGACAGTGTGCTGGCATGGTGTTGCTTCAAGATGCCGCCTAATCGCAGTAACAACGATGGCCGCAGCACCACGCGCTGGGCGTTGGTTTGCAGCGTTGGGTCGGCTGCCAGGTCAGGTGCGTTCAATACCCTGCACAGCGTCAGCCACTGCTTGTCATTGACGGCCCCTATAAAAAGTTGTTCGTCATCAGCCAAAGTAAACACGTCATACACGCTCCAGGCCGATACGCGGGCGGGCATGGGCGGTGGCGGCTCCCCGGTCATTTGAAACTGCTGCATGTGCTGCGCGCTTAAAAACACGCAGTTCTCAAACAAGGCACTTTGCACTTCCTGGCCGCGCCCTGTGCTGTCGCGCTCACGCAGCGCAGCCAGCACGCCAATTGAGCCGAACATGCCGCCCATGATGTCATTGACTGACGTGCCCGCGCGCAGTGGCCTGCCGACCAAGCCGGTCATGTAAGCCAGCCCACCCATCATTTGCACCACTTCATCAAGTGCCAGACGGTTTTCATACGGGCCCGGCAAAAAACCCTTGTGGCTGGCGTAAATCAGGCGTGGATTGTCTGCCTTCAAGCTGTCATAGTCCAGGCCCAGTTTTTTCATCAGCCCAGGGCGAAAGTTCTCCAGCAGCACGTCGCACCCGGCGATCAAGGCCTTGGCCGTCAGCTGGCCTTCAGTCGTGGTGATGTCCAGCACAACGCTTTTTTTATTGCGGTTAAAGCTGCGAAAAAACCCGATTCCCAGACCAGGCAAGTCGCGTGTTTTATCACCGCCTGGCGGCTCGATCTTGATGACTTCTGCGCCCAAATCGGCCAGTATCATGCCGCAGGTTGGTCCCATGACCATGTGGGTAAATTCAATGACGCGGATGCCTTCCAGGGGCAAGTGGGTCTCGTCAGTTGCGGTTTGTTTCATGGCTGGTTTGTCAAAGTTTGTTTCAAAGTTCTTTTGCAGATTTAAAGTTTTTTGGAAAGCCAGCGCGGTGCAGTGTGCCGTGGGTTGCTTCACCCGGCAGCCAGCCAACTAAATGAGCCCGCAGGCCCAGCAGGGCGGGGATGTCCAGGCCGGTATCGACACCCATGGCCTCTAACATGAAGGCAACATCTTCGGTTGCAGCATTGCCGCTGGCACCCGGCGCGTGCGGGCAGCCGCCAATGCCGGCCAGCGACGCATCAAACCGCGTCACGCCCAGTTGCAGCGCCGCCGCCACATTGGCCAGTGCCAGGCCGCGTGTGTCGTGAAAGTGGCCGCAGCAAAACTTGTCGCCGGCTATCTTCAAGGCTTTTTCAAACAGACGGCTCACGGCATCCGGGTTGGCATACCCCACCGTGTCGGCTAGGCTGACGCGGTCAGCGCCTGCGTCCAGCAAGGCCTGCATCAGGCGCAATACTTCATCCTCGGGTACGTCGCCTTGTAACGTGCAGCCAAAGGCCGTGCCTACACCGCCTTCAATCAGTGTTTTGCTGCCAGCAGCATCGCCACAACTGTCACGTAGAGCACGTATGCGTGCCAGCTCGGCCACCACGTCGTCAGGCGTTTTGCGCAGGTTGGCCAGGCTGTGGGCAACACTTGCAGACAGCGGCAAAATCATCAGGTCAGCACCGCCTTCCAGAGCGCTTTCAGCGCCGCGCAGGTTGGGTACCAGTACCGATGCAAACAGGCCAGGCAAGGTTTTGGCGTAAGCCAATACCTCGGCTGTGTCTGCCAGTTGCGGCATCAGTTTTGGCGGCACAAACGAGCCCACTTCTATCTCGCGCTGGCCTGCGGCGCTGGCCTGGGCAATCCATTGCTTTTTAAGTGCGGTTGGCAAAATGGTGGCAATACTTTGCAGGCCATCGCGCAGCCCAACTTCGCGGACGGTGGCACTGGCGGGCAGTCTATGGTCAATTGTCATGGGCTAATTTTAAAAGTGCCAAAATAATTAGAAAATGGTATTTTTAATGCTTTAAAGTTCCAAAAAAGAACTTTGAAAATCTGTTGACTATGAACGATCTTGATTTAACAACCCTGCGGATGTTTGTTGCCGTGTGTGACGCGCGCAGCATTGCCCGCGTGGCCGAGCGTGAGCATATCGTGCCGTCAGCCATCAGCAAGCGCTTGGCGCAGCTGGAGCGTGACATGGACTGCAAGCTGCTCAAACGCATCCGGCGCGGTGTAGAGCCCACAGCCGCCGGGCACACTTTGAGCGAACACGCACGCGGCTTGCTGGGGGCGGCGCAGCGTGTGACGGCTGACATGGCCAGCTACTCGGCCGGCGAGATGGGCGAGAACGGTAAAAGGGGCGCAAAGTTAGTGACGGGCCTGGTGCGCCTTGCGGCCACCACATCGTCAGTGGCGGAGTCTTTGCCTGACGACATCGCCAGTTTTTTAAAAATGCCCACGCACCAGGCCATTCGCGTCAATGTGCAAGAACTCGTCAGCCGGGACGTGGTTCGCGCTTTGCATGAGGGCAGTGTGTCGCTTGGCATTTGCTGGGACGCTGCTGACTTGTCGGGTCTGCAAAGCCTGCCTTACCGCAGTGATCATCTGGCTGTCATCACTCATGCCGCGCATCCGCTGGCCAAACACAAGTCTTTGTACTTTGCCGACACGCTCAAGTTTGAGCAGGTTAGCCTTCCCGCTGCCAGTGCCGTGCAGCTGATGCTGGCACGCGCTGCTACGAGCGCTGGTCACAGCATCATTTACCGTGCAGAAGTCTCCACGTTTGAAGCCGCGCTCCGCGTGGTGCGCGCTGGCCTGGGCATCAGCGTGGTACCCAGGGAAGTCGCCCAGCCGCTGGCCAGAGCGTTTAACCTGCACATCATTGACCTGAAAGACGCCTGGGCCAAGCGCCGCTTTGCCATTTGCTTTCAGGACGCGCGGACTTTGCCTGTTGCGGCCCGGCTGCTGGCGGAGTATTTGACGACTCTGGCTGATAAAGTTGTAAAGAATAAATAATAAAGCTATTTTTTTTAGTAGCTGCTTGCGCATATATCCATTGGGATGGAGCCCTAAAACATACCTGAAAATACTCAAAATGAGCTTTTCAAGGCAAACTGAAACCTACTTTTGCATATCACCCGACAGCAGCACATGCTTGCCTGCACCTGCCGTGTGCAGCGCATCGACCATCGCCAGCGCCACGCTGCTGGCGTTGATGGCGCGGTAGTTGGCAGGTAACAGCGGCTTGAGTAATTTGAATGCCACCAGCGACAGTTTTTCAGCGACTCGTTCAGGCTGCTTCAGCGCATCCCGGTCGCCCGCCAGCAGTGACGGACGGGCGATGACCAGGGTTTCAAAACCCAGCGCGCTGACAGCATCTTCCATCTGGCCTTTGACCTGGTTGTAAAAAACACCAGATTGCGTACTCGCTCCCATGGCGCTGACCACCGCCACACGGGTTGCGCCAGCGGCTTTGGCAGCGCTGGCAATGGCAACGACCGCGTCGCCGTCAATGGCCTTGAAAGCCGCTTGGCTGCCAGCTACCTTGATGGTGGTGCCCAGCGCGATGAACACGTCATCGACCGCAGGGCAGGGCCAGTTGGTCAGCGATGCGCTGATGTGGACGACCAGCTTTGGGTGCTGCACTGTAGGTACGCGCCTCCCGACCACATGAACAACGCTGTAAAGCGTGTCAGCCAGCAATAGCTTCAAAACCGCCTGGCCGACCAGGCCTGTTGCGCCAGCTATCAGCGCAACACGCGTACTGGCCAAGTTGTTGTTTATTGAAGTCATGGGATGCCCAGTTTCAGTGCTTGATAATAATTGCTACAAATTAAATAGCTGCTTACGTCCGAATTCATTGGGCTAGAGGCCAAAAACATACGTAAAAAACGCAAAAAAGCAGCCTGAAGCTGCTTTTTTAACGGTTATTTAACCCGCAATCGGATCAGCGCCGAAACCCGCCGCCCGAATTGCCCCGACCACCGCCGCCGCCCGTACGTGGGCCACCGCCACCAAAGTTACCACCGCCGCCACCGCCGCGATTGCCACCCCGGCCACCGCCACCAGCGCCGCGCGTTGGCAGGCCAGATGATGGAAAGCCCGCTGACACATGGCTGGTCGGCTGGCGTTCGTCAAAGTCGTTACGCTGCTCGCCCATGTCAACACGTGGGCCACGTGGGTCCTGGCGCTGCACTTCATCACGTGGTTGGCGTGGCTGGCCTTCGTCGAAATTGTTGCGCGGGGGGCGTGGGCCTTGTGGGCGGCGCTCGCCGCGTGGCGGGCCACCATTGCCTGCGCCGTTACCTGCGCCATAACCAGAGTTTTGCCTTGGCTGTCCGGGGTTAGGTGTGCGTGGGCCACGGCCGTAGTTGCCACCGCCTTCACCGCCGCCAGCATTGATGCCGTCTTGTGGGGCACGACCCCGACCACCACCATTGCCGCCACGTCCACCACCACCACCGCCCGCGTTGCCACGCGCAGGCTGCCCAGCGCGGGTGTCACGGATGCGGGTCATCATTTCACTGCGTGCCGCTTTGGCCGCAGCCATCATCACGTCCCGGCTTGGCGGTTTGCCCAGGCCGCCCCAAATCGTTTGCCGGCCCATGGCCAGCGGCTCGGCGCGTTCGTCAGGCTCGGCTTCGAAGCCGGGTACCTTAACCACTTCAATATTCTGCTTGGTAAAGCGCTCAATGTCCTGCATGAAGCCTTCTTCATCCAGACACACCAGACTCACAGCCTCACCACTGTTACCAGCACGACCGGTGCGGCCAATGCGGTGCACGTAGTCTTCGCTGACGTTCGGAATCTCGTAGTTCACCACGTGCGGCAGCTCGTCAATGTCAATGCCGCGTGCTGCAATATCAGTAGCAACCAGCGCCCGGATGGTACCGTCTTTAAAACCTTGCAGCGCCTGGGTGCGGGCGGTCTGGCTCTTGTTGCCGTGCAAGGCCAGGGCTTCAATGCCGTTTTTGGTCAGGTGCTCGGCCACGTTGTTGGCACCAAACTTGGTGCGAGTGAAGACCAGCACCTGGCTCCAGTTGTGCTCGTTGATGATGTGCGTCAGCAGCGCTTTCTTTTTGCCACGGCCCACCGGGTGAATGGTTTGCGTGATGCGCTGCACGGTGGTATTGCGCGGGGTGACTTGTATGTGCAGTGGGTCGCGCAACAGGCCGTTGGCCAAATCGCGTATTTCATCGCTGAAGGTGGCGCTAAACAGCAGTGTCTGCTTCTGCTTGGGCACCAGCGCCAGCACTTTTTTAATGTCATGGATAAAACCCATGTCCAGCATGCGGTCGGCTTCGTCAAGTACCAGCACTTGCACCTGGCCCAAGTCCAATGTGCCTTGGCCCGCGTGGTCCAGCAGGCGGCCGGGTGTGGCGACGAGGATGTCAACGCCACGGCGCAGCTTTTCAATTTGCGCGCCCATGCCCACACCGCCAAACATCACCATCGATGTCAGCTCAAGGTATTTGCCGTAAACGCGAACGCTTTCTTCAACCTGTGCGGCCAGCTCGCGGGTCGGCGTCATGATCAGGCACCGCACGGCGTTGACGCCACGGCGATTGGTCAGGCGCGGCTCGTTGGTCAGGCGTTGCAGCATCGGCAACACGAATGCAGCGGTCTTACCCGTGCCGGTTTGCGCACCACCGAGCAAATCACCGCCAGCCAAGACGGCGGGAATGGCTTGTGCCTGGATGGGGGTGGGGGTGTCGTAGCCCTGCTCAAGTACGGCTTTCAGGATGGCCGGGGCCAGATTCAATTCTTCAAAGGTCATGGTTTCGCGCTTGGGGCGCATTTTTTATCGGCCTGTTGGGTGCTCTGGTTTGAGAGCAACCCGCCAGTGATAGGCAGATGGGGTCAAAAAGTCGGGCCAGAAAACTTGTGCGGGATGCTAGGAATAACAAACCCGAAAAGTGCCCAAATGTTGCGAGTAACTGGAGCCAGCAACTACGAGATTGTCTCACGGAACGATAATAGAGGGTTGTAGGCGAAACCGGACGCTAAAAATAGCACCGATCAAGCCTCGTATTTTTCTACTTTCCAAAGACGATTCCAAAATGGCCCAGTACGTATTTACCATGAACAAGGTCGGCAAAATTGTGCCGCCCAAACGCCACATTCTGAAAGATGTGTCGCTCAGCTTTTTCCCTGGTGCCAAAATCGGCATGTTGGGTGTCAACGGCTCAGGCAAGTCCACACTGCTCAAAATCATGGCCGGGCTTGACAAGGAAATTGAAGGTGAAGCCACCCCCATGCCGGGGCTGAACATTGGCTACCTGCCGCAAGAACCCAAGCTGACCGACGCACATACCGTGCGTGAAAGCGTTGAAGAAGGCATGGGTGCAGTGTTTGCTGCCAAAGGTTTGCTGGAGGCCGTGTACACCGCTTACGGCGAGCCCGATGCAGACTTTGATGCGCTGGCTGCTGAACAGGCAAGGCTGGAAGCCATCATTGCAACCGCTGGAACAGACTCTGAACACCAGCTGGAAATCGCCGCTGACGCGCTGCGCTTGCCGCCATGGGACGCCAAAATCGGCGTGCTGTCGGGCGGTGAAAAGCGCCGCGTCGCGCTGTGCCGCCTGTTGCTGAGCAAACCCGATATGCTGCTGCTGGACGAGCCGACCAACCACCTGGACGCTGAGTCGGTCGATTGGCTGGAGCAATTTTTGCCGCGCTATTCCGGCACTGTGGTGGCCATTACCCACGACCGTTACTTTTTGGACAACGCCGCTGAATGGATTCTGGAGCTTGACCGTGGCCACGGCATTCCATGGAAGGGCAACTACAGCACCTGGCTGGAGCAAAAAGGCGAGCGTCTGGCAACCGAACAAAAGGGCGAAGAAGCGCGCGCCAAAGCCTTGAAGAAAGAGCTTGAATGGTCACGCCAAAACCCGAAAGCGCGTCAGGCCAAAAGCAAATCACGTTTGGCGCGGTTTGAAGAGCTCAGCGATTTTGAATACCAGAAGCGCGTCGAAACGAATGAAATTTTCATCCCCGTGGCCGAGCGTCTGGGCGCGCAGGTTATTGAATTTAAAAACGTCACCAAGTCCTTTGGTGACCGTGTCCTGATTGACAACCTGAGCTTTACCGTGCCGGCAGGTGCGATTGTCGGCATCATCGGCCCGAACGGCGCGGGCAAGTCCACGCTGTTTAAATTGATAGCAGGCAAAGAGCTGCCAGACAGCGGCGAAGTCATCAAGGGCTCCACCGTGCGCATGGCTTTTGTGGACCAGAACCGTGACGACTTGGCCAACGAAAAAACCGTGTGGGAAGACATCTCGGGCGGCCTCGATATTTTGAACGTGGGTAAATTTCAGATGCCAAGCCGCGCTTATGCGGGCCGCTTCAACTTCAACGGCGGCGACCAGCAGAAGCGCGTTGGTACGCTGTCTGGCGGCGAGCGCGGGCGTTTGCATCTGGCCAAAACACTGATTGCTGGCGGCAATGTCCTGATGCTTGACGAGCCATCGAATGACCTGGACGTGGAGACCCTGCGCGCGCTTGAAGACGCGTTGCTAGAGTTTGCAGGCTCGGTCATGGTCATCAGTCACGACCGCTGGTTTCTGGACCGCATTGCCACGCACATTTTGGCGGCTGAGGGCGACAGCCAGTGGACGTTTTTTGATGGCAACTATCAGGAATATGAAGCGGACAAGAAGAAACGTTTGGGTGAAGAGGGTGCCAAACCGAAACGCATGCGCTACAAGGCTCTGAAGTAACCTCATTCGGAATGACAGAAGAACAAGTTCTGGCGAAAACGCGGCACTGGCTGGAGGCCGCCGTGATTGGCCTGAACCTGTGCCCGTTTGCCAAAGCGGTGTACGTTAAAAATCAGGTGCGACTGGTCGTCAGTAAGGCGCGCCATGCGGATGACCTGCTCGAAGAATTGGATCGTGAGCTTGACCTGCTGGTAGCCACGCCCGCAAGCGAGACCGACACCACGCTGTTGATTGTCCCCACGCTGTTTGAAGATTTCCTCGACTTCAATGATTTTCTCGAAGTCGCTGAGGGTGTGGTTGACGAACATGAACTGGAAGGCGTGATTCAACTCGCCAGTTTTCACCCACAGTTTCAGTTTGATGGCACTGAGCCAGGCGACATCAGCAACTACACCAACCGCGCGCCGTTTGCCATTTTGCATTTGCTGCGTGAGGACAGTGTTGAACGCGCGGTTGCAGCTTTTCCGCAAGCCGACGCGATTTTTGAACAGAACATTGCCACGCTGACGGCGCTGGGCATTGCGGGATGGGCTGATCTGGGCTTGTAATCTGTACGCTTGATTGATAGATGTAAAGCGAAGTACCTGGCTGACCTGTTTATGCGTGATCAGGTGCGGAGCAGCTTTTTGCGCACCAGGTGAATGTTGTTTCGCAGTGCGTACAACTCATCGCTGTAAGACAGCGGCACGGTGATTTTTTCAGCCCGGCTCTCAAGATCATTCAGCTCTTGCAACAGCGCGTGGCGGTCTTCGTTGTCACTGCGCACCTCAATGTCACGCAACTGGCCATACCACCTGAAAATACGTGACCGCACCCGAAAGGTATAAAGCGGCGGCAAGATGCGTGACAACGGCAGCATCACCACCAGGATCACGCTCAGCACCAGCCACATGCGCTCAATCAGATTGGCGACCCAGAAGTTCAAATAGCGCTGGAGTAAGGGTGCGCCGTTTTTAATCGCACGTTCGGCCTCTTTGGCAATCTGCAGTGTGTTGTTTTCAATGTTCGGGTACTCACGCGCCCGCTTGAACCAGCCAGCACCCCCTTGAATTTGTGTACCTGCCTGCGCAAACAATTGCAGCAAGGCCGGGTGCGTGGTGTTGCGGGTCACCAGTGCCGTGGTGGGGGCTACCAGGCGCACATCTTCGGGCGGGATATTGGCAGCCAAATCGACCACACCTCGTGGCAGGCGGGTCGCGCTTAAAAATGCAAACCGCCGCGAATAGGCATCGCTTTGCGCAAAATTCATCAGTTTGACGCCAGGTGTTTGCAGCAGCATTTGCACCATCAGCGATTCGGGTGCCGATGCAAACACGATCGCATCGAGTTCACCCCCCAAAAACGCCACCGTAGCGGGCGTTTGGTCCAGGTTTGAAATCTTCAGGCCAGCCGGGTCAACGCGGTTGCTTTCCAGCAGCTTGGTCATCAGGCTGGGCACGCCACTACCGGCTGTGCCCATGTTGATTTTCAGGCCGGTCAATTGGGGCAGGCTGGTTAGCGTAGCGGTAGCCGTAATTTTGCGCGCCGCGTCATCGCGGTAGAACAGCCATACGGGCTCAACAAACAGGCTGCCGAGAGACGAGAGGTTTTCTTGATCTGCGTCCGTATAGTCGCTGGTGCCGCCCTGCACAAAAGCCAGGTCGACTTTGCCATCGCGCAGCAGTTGCAGGTTGGCGGCTGAGCCTTCAGAGGGAATCTGCACCACATCAATGCCATCTATGGCCAGCGCCTTGGCATAGCGCTTGCCAAACTCGTCGTACGCACTTTGCGCAGGGCCCGTGGCCAGCGTCACGCGCCGGGGCGGGTTTGGGTCCAGCCACCAGTAGGCGAGCACCAGCAGGCCAACCGCCAAAAAAACAAAAGGACCAGCGGAGACGGCCAGGTCACGCAGTGACAGTAAGGTGTAGCGTATGGCTTTAGGCATGGGTTGCACCATAGCACATCTGATGCGGTTTGATGGTTAAAAAAGGCACTTTTCCAGCTTGAAAAGTGCCCCTAGCCCAATAAATTCGGGCGCAAGAAGCTATCAAATAAATAGCGTTTAAAGCAACGGCTGCACAAACGCAAACCAGCCACCTACCGCGTACACCGCCACACTGGCCAGATAAACGTGTGTTGAAGTCTTGCGCGTACTCAGGCAGGCATCGCGCTGCGCAGGGTCCATCGGGCAAGGCGCAAAGCGACCCCGCCATTGCAGCCAGCCGCTAATGGCCAGCATCCCCCCAGCGACGCCAAACACCACTTCCTTGTATTCACTGACCCACACCAGACCGGGCACCACAGCCACCAGCGTGGACAGCGCTGCACCCGCACCCAGCGCCACCAGCAGCGCTGGCAGGGCGCAGCACAACAGCGTGCCTGTGCTGGTGAACAGGCTTAAAAATGCCAGCCATTTTCCAGGTGGTCCTGATATCTCAGCCAACGGCGTGCCGCTCATTTTTTCGCCTTCATGGCGGTCTTGATGTCTTCAACCGACTGCGGCACCGTCTCAAGCTTGACCACGTCATAGCCTGCATCCTTGATCTCTGCACTTATCTTTTTCCCGTCCAGCGTTTGGCCATCTTTGGCTTCAACGGCCACAACTTTTTTCTTCAGATCTACAAAAACTGCTTTGGTTTGCGGCATTTTCATCAGGCTTTTTTCAATGCCTTGTGCGCAAAACGCGCAGACCATGCCGTTGACAGTAGCCTTCACGCTTTCAGCTGCTACAGCGGCATTAAAAGTGCCTGCAGCCCATATAATACCAGCGCAAGCAGCTACTGATTTCATAGTGAATGATTTATTTGATGTTGTCATGATGATGTCCTTCAAGGTTTGAAAAATTAAAAAATATACATAAAGTTAAACCGTCCCTGCTTCATGTTGTTCATGCCGAACTCCACAAAATAGCGGTTATGAATCAACCTCAGCATGGGCGTTATCTCGGTTTTATCACTCAAACCGCGCATGCGCCGTGCTTCCACAATCAGCCACGGCTGGGTTTCGTCGTAGTCCACTTCAAAGAAAGAAAAGCCGGTTCTTACCGATGCAAAGTCATGGTTGATACCCGGCGCCCTGTAAAGCCGCACAGAAGCCGAGGCATAAAACCGGGTGGTTTCATAGTCAGCTGACACGCCGGGTGCCAGCATGGCTTTACCACCGCCAAAATTGTTGCCCGTCAGTTGACCCGCACCACCCACCAACCAGAGGTTGGCCTGCGAATGTTCACCATTGATGCGGTGAACAAGCCGGGTGTAAGTCAGCTCGCTGAAGTTGCGTGTCAAGCGTTTATCGTCTGATCGCATGGCCACTCCCCCGGCGCCAAAGGCATCACGCGGCGTCACGGCGTGGTTAACCCAGGCCTCCTTCCAGTTGGGCGAAAAGTCACCCATCGCCATGGTGCTGCCGTTAAAGCCCATCGGGCCTGCGTGTGCAAACGCGCTGGCGAACAACGTTACAGCTACAAAAAATTGTCTCATCGAATACCTCCAAATATGCGGATGACGCGGTGGCCACCCCTACTAAAGCGCCTGCTGCTTGTCAGTGGGCACACCTTGGGCTTGAAGGCTAGGCGATCGGAGGTTTGAGGTTCGACGCGCTGTAAGCGCTGCTAAAGCTGGCACTGAACGCCAGCGGCGATGAATGCCGTATCAATGGGTTGGCAGACCAGGATGCAGGTGTGAGGTTGGCTACGGCCAGACACAACTCGCAGGTGTCGCAACTGCTGCACTGGGCCGAAGCGTCATCCGTCAATGGCTGTAAATGCATTGCACAGTCGGCGGGCATGGCTGTCTGGATGTCAGCATTAACCACTCTGGCTTGCATCACCGCAGTTGCTGCCATATCAACGGCCATGACGTTTCCTGCCCAGCCGCGCAATGGCAGCAGGAGCAGCATCAGGGCAATCAAAAGGCAGCGTTTTATACCTGGCATATACCAATGATAAGGAATTCTTTAATAAGTTCAATCTGTCCCGCATGGGTTCGGGTTGTTACCTGACACCGGGGTGTCCCCAAAAAAGAGCAAATTGGTAATTCACATATTTGACAAGCTGGTTATTCGGTTATTCAACTGTTCAAGAAAGATATTTCGCCATGACAACCAATCAACTTTTTAAAACATCACGCATCGCCTTGATAACCGTCGCTATTGGCTTGATTGTGCCTATGGCCAACGCCCAGCCATCTACGGCTATGCCCGCTGACCCCAAGCCAATGCCTGCTGAGATTGTCAAGCCCATGCCAAAGACGGGCATGGACATGAAGCAAGGCATGGATATGAAGCAAGGCATGGACATGAAGCAAGGCATGGACATGAAGCCCATGATGACGGACATGCATGACAAGATGATGGGCATGAAATCAAGTGGCAACATAGATGTTGACTTTGCCATGATGATGCGCGTGCACCACCAGTCCGCCATTACCATGGCCGAGGCGGAACTTCAAAACGGCAAAGACCCACAAATGCGCGCGATGGCCAAAGACATCATCCGCGCTCAAAAAAAGGAGATTGCCACTTTTGACAAATTTTTAGCCAAGCGCGGCGACGCTGGCACAAAGATGGACGAGCCAGGCACGCAGATGAAAAAATAAGGCAGGCCATAAAGCATTACGCGCGCGTTCGGCATATTCCCAGTTGCCATTGTTTGATCTGCATCAACACCTTGTAGCCAGGTTCCAATAAAGTGAAACCTTGTGATTGACACCAGCATGACAAATTTTTTCAATACCTGCATCAACCGTACCAGTGCATTTGCAATGCTGCTTGTATGGTCGTTTGGGCTTATTTCAGGAGTAGCCAACGCCTGCCTGCTTGAAGCTCCTGGTGCGGCAACACATGCTTTGACAGCCACACTGTCTGCACCACACGATGAAAATCACATCAACTTGGCCAGGCATTCGCAGACCGAAGCAAGTTCAACCCAGACAGAGGATGCACATACGTCAAAGCAGCCATGTTTGAAGGTTTGCGACGATAGCTCAAGGTCTTTGCCCAAGAAGTACCCAGCAGGCCATATGGACCCTGGAGCGCCGATCATCGTTGCTGTGTTGTGGTCTTTGGCTGAACCCATCCGTCTCCAATACAAACAGCCAGTTGGCACGCAGCACCCACCCCTGCTGCCACTCAGGGTTCGCTACGCCAGACTTGCCCTTTAGCGGGCTGATACCAGCTCGTGCGCAGACCCTGAGTCATGCGCAAATTTTCCCACCTAAATGCTTGTTTCGCTTGGCCCTGTACTCATGCAGGCGGGACTGCATGCCGCAGCACAACTGTGTACGCATTCTTTTATACCTTTTATTCATTCACTCATCAGGAGCCTTTCATGACCACTTTCCGATTAATCCCTCTGGCACTTGTGATCAGCGTTGCAAGTACATTGATAGCCTGCAACACAGCCCCGCCTGCGCCAATGGCGATGGCTGCCAAGCCCGTTGCGGCCCCGCCTGACCATCTGGCGCATCTCGACACGCAGACAAAGTCCATGCAAGCCATGCACGAAAAAATGATGGCCGCCAAAACCCCGGAAGAGCGCAACGCGATGATGGCCGAACACATGAAATCCATGCAGGACGGCATGAAAATGATGGAGGGCATGGCCAGCCCGGGAATGAAAGGCATGTCTGGCATGTCAGGTGAGATGGGCGCGCACCACGCCATGATGGAAAAACGCATGGCAATGATGCAGACCATGATGAAAATGATGATGGACCGGATGCCTGCTGCGCCAGCGCGGTAGGGGATGCGCCATGTTGCAAAGAAGACAGCTGTTTCAGTTTGCTGGCGTGGCCGCCGTGGCTGCTGCCGGCGGCGTTGCGTGGATGTATTACGGCTCGTCGCGCTCCACTGCGGTGGCAGGCGGGTCGTTTCGTCACTACCCGTTTGACCCGGTAGCGCTCGATAACTTTAAACAAAAACTTTTCATCCCGATAGGTAGCGGGCCGTTTGGGGTGCTTGATGTTGCCGGACCTTTAAAAATCCGCGCCACTTCGGCCAGCTTTGCTTTCATGCCAGGTGGCGAATCACCTTTTCTGCTGTACCAGACTGAACAGGCCGGCAAGGCTTACCAAAACCCGATTCTGCGCATGGAAAGCGGCACGCGTTTTACAGCAAGTCTTCACAATGAATTGCAAGAACCCACCATCATCCACTGGCATGGCCTGCACACGCCCGCTGCGATGGATGGTCACCCGTCCAGCACCATTGGGCCAGGTGCAAGCTATAACTACGACTTTGTCGTGCGCAATCGGGGCGGTACCTACTGGTATCACACGCACGCGCACAACCTGACTGCCAAGCAGGCTTACAACGGGCTGGCGAGTTTTTTCCTGGTGGATGACGACGATCAGCGCAACCTCAGCAAGGCGCTTGATCTGCAACTGGGCGTTACCGACCTGCCGCTGGTGATGCAGGACAAGCAGTTTGATGCGCAGGGCAAGCTGCTTTACAAGCCCGGAATGCATGAGGCCATGATGGGCTGGCTGGGCGACATCGTGCTGGCCAACCTGACGGCCAATGCGGTGCAAACCGTTACGCCACGCACTTACCGCCTGCGGCTACTCAACGGCTCAAACGCACGTATTTACCGGCTGGCATTCGTCAATGGCAACACGTCGCTTAATTTCACCGTGATTGGTACCGATGGCGGTTTGATTGAGCGGCCTGAAACGGTCACTGAGGCGTTTTTTGCACCGGGGGAGCGTCTGGATGTGTTGATTGATGCAGGCCAGGCGCAGCCCGGTGAGGTAATCTTTCTCAAGAGCCTGGCTTTTGATGCCATGGAAAACGAGGGCTCTGCTGGGAGTGCATCTGGCATGGGTGGTGGTAGGCGTGAAGGCATGGGGCAGATGATGGGCGGCATGAGCTCTTCGCGGCTACCGCTGGGTCATGCGTTCAACGTGTTGAAGCTGTCGGTTGTCAGCGGAGAACGGATCGTCCCCAAACGGCCAGCCGTGCTGTCTGTGGTCAAGCCAATTGAAATTGCCGGCGCTGCCGAACGCAAGGTTGAACTCTCGATGGGACAAATGCGTTTTTTAATCAACGGACGCACCTTCAAAATGGACGAGATTGCGTTTGATGTCAAACGCGGCGCGGTGGAAATCTGGAGCATCAGCAACCCGGCCATCGGCATGCCGCACCCCATGCATATCCACGGCTTTTCCTTCCAGGTGCTGGAGCGGATTGCCAGCCCGCCCCAGGTTGCCTCCGCGGCGCGTTTCGGCAAAGGCCGCACGGTGAGCGACCTCGGCTGGAAGGACACCGTGCTGGTGTGGCCCGGCGAAACCGTGCGCATTGCCATCGACTTTGCCCACGACTACCCAGGCAGCCAGATCTACGTGTTTCATTGCCACAACCTTGAACATGAGGATGCGGGAATGATGATTAATTTTCGGGTGCTGGCGTGATGACAACGCAGCGCCTTTTAAGCCACGACAGTAAAACCTGCGCAAATTTATTTTCTATAACCCATATCAAGGAATTCACCATGAGTACCATCTATCTCGAAGTGCAAGGCATGAGTTGCGGCGGTTGCGTAAAAAGCGTCACCGCTGCTTTGACTCCCTTGCCAGGGGTCAGCACTGTCGATGTTGACCTGCAAGCGGGTCACGTCACGGTCAACGGCGACCTGCCGCAAGGCGGTGACCCGTTGGTACTGGCATTGACGACAGCGGGTTATCCGGCAAAACTCACTTCTGCAATGACGGGATCACCGCCCGTGAAAAAATCGGGTGGATGCTGTGGATAAGCAAGGCGCACGTGGTGTAAGTACTGGCACGGTCTATACCTGCCCGATGCACCCAGAAATTAGGCAGGACAAGCCCGGCAACTGCCCGATATGCGGAATGACGTTAGAGCCATTAATCCCCGAGCTTGAAGAGGGTGAAAACAAAGAGCTGATTGATTTTCGACACCGCTTTTGGTGGACACTGCCGTTGACGGTGGTGGTCACGCTGCTGGCCATGGTGGGGCACAGGCTGGAACTGTTCAGTATGGCCACACAAAGCTGGGTAGAGTTTGTGCTGTCATTGCCCATCGTGTTGTGGGCGGGCTGGCCATTTTTCAAACGTGGCTGGGAGTCAGTTGTCAATCGCAGCCCAAACATGTGGACGCTCATCAGCCTTGGCACTGGCGCAGCGTTTGTGTACAGCGTGGTTGCAACATTTGCGCCGCAGGTCTTCCCGGATTCATTTATCGCAATGGGGCGCGTCGCGGTTTATTTTGAGGCGGCTGCTGTCATTATTTCATTGACATTGTTAGGACAATTGCTGGAGCTAAAAGCCCGTTCACAAACATCAGCGGCCATCAAGTCCTTGCTGGGCTTGTCACCCAAAACCGCCAGGCGAATTGGCGCTGGTGGCACCGAAGAAGACATCCCTTTGAGCAACGTGCACGTAGGCGACATGCTACGCGTGCGGCCAGGTGAAAAGGTGCCTGTCGATGGCGTGGTCACTGAAGGCAGCAGCGCACTCGACGAGTCGATGTTGACGGGCGAGCCGCTGCCCGTTACCAAGCGGGTGGGTGACAAATTGATTGGCGCCACGCTGAACACCAGCGGCGCACTGGTGATGCGCTCAGAGCACGTGGGCAGCGCCACCATGCTGTCGCAAATCGTGCAAATGGTCGCGCAGGCGCAGCGCTCAAAAGCGCCGATGCAGCGTATGGCAGATGTCGTGGCGGGCTATTTCGTTTACGGCGTGGTGGTAGCAGCTGTACTGACGTTTTTTGCATGGGGATTTTTCGGACCGCAGCCCAGTTGGGTGTTTGGTTTGATCAACGCGGTGTCGGTGCTGATCATTGCCTGCCCGTGCGCACTGGGTCTGGCGACGCCCATGTCCATCATGGTGGCAACCGGGCGGGGCGCGACGCAAGGCGTGCTGTTTCGTGATGCTGCAGCGATTGAGAATTTGCGCAAAGTTGACACGCTGGTCATTGATAAAACCGGAACGCTGACGGAGGGTCGGCCAGCCTTTGACAGCGTCGTTGCAGCAACGGGGTTTGATGGTGATGAGGTGTTGCGGCTGGCCGCCAGCCTTGATCAAGGCAGTGAACACCCGCTGGCAGAAACCATTGTGCGAGCTGCAAAAGACAAAAACATGACACTGGGCAAACCCGAGAATTTTGATTCTGGCTCAGGTATCGGTGTCAAGGGCCAGGTCGACGGTAAGCAATTGGCTTTGGGCAACACTACGCTGATGCAGCAAATAAACATTGCAGTTGATGCGATGTTGCAGCAAGCCGAAGCGTTGCGCGCCGAAGGCGCAAGCGTCATGTATTTGGCGGTTGACGGCAAACTGGCGGGCTTGCTGGCGGTGTCTGACCCGGTTAAGCAAAGCACGCCTGAAGCCCTTAAAGCGCTGAAAGCTGCTGGCCTCAACATCGTTATGGCCACTGGGGACGGCTTGACCACTGCAAAAGCCGTGGCCAAGCGTTTGGGTATTGACGAAGTGCATGGCGAAGTCAAACCTGGCGACAAACTTACCTTGATTGAGCGATTGCAATCCGAAGGTCATGTGGTGGCCATGGCGGGCGACGGCATCAACGACGCACCTGCGCTGGCCAAAGCCGACGTGGGCATTGCGATGGGTACGGGCACTGACGTGGCCATGAACAGCGCTCAAGTCACGCTGGTCAAAGGTGACTTGCGCGGCATTGCTATTGCACTTGGCCTGTCAAACGACACCGTCGCCAACATGAAGCAAAACCTGGCGTTTGCTTTTGTCTACAACGCGCTCGGTATACCGATTGCTGCGGGTGTGTTGTACCCCTTCACGGGCTGGCTGCTGTCGCCCATGATTGCTGCGTTGGCCATGAGCTTGAGTTCAGCGTCTGTGATTTTCAATGCGTTGCGGTTAAAACGTGCAACGCCCCGACAACACTGAAAGAGCGACAAAACTGTGGATATTTTTGCTCACGCTTTATGGGTTGGCGCAGGTGTGGCACTGGCGCGTCGTCGCTGGTCTGTTCCAACCCGCACCTTGATTGCGACTGTCGTACTGGCTACGTTGCCCGACATCTTTCACCTGCTGCCAATCGCCGGTTGGTGGGTTTTTGGCGATGGCTCACTGGAGGCGCTGCGGGTCTATGCCGTCGCTTTGCCGGGTCAAGAGCCCGCACTGCCGCCCATGGTTGAGCTCTGGTCTCATCACCTGCACTGCGTCGCACACAGCGCCATAGTTGCTGGTGTGGTCACACTTTTGGTGTGGGCCGTGCGGCGAACGCTGTGGATACCTTTGCTCGGCTGGTGGTCGCACATCGTCATCGACGTGTTCACGCATTCTGCTGACTACTACCCGTCGCCCGTGCTTTACCCAATAACAGCGCGCGGCTTTGATGGACTGGCCTGGAACACGCCGTGGTTTATGGTGCTGAACTACGCCGTGCTGGGGGTGACCGGGCTATGGCTTTGGTACACCAGGAAAAAACAGGCCTGACTGCTGATTTTGACCGCAAGGATCATTTTTGGCAAAAAAAGTAATTTGAGCCAGTTGTAAAACACACAACTTCTTTGAATGCTTTTTTCTTGAATGAAACGGTAACGATCATGCAAACCACCGCATTGCGCTCATCACTGTCTTCGAAGGTGTTTGTTGCATGTGGATGCTGGTTGATGGCAATCGGCATCTACTTTATTTTTCTACGTCCTGCACTGTTGCCAGAAGATCCGCGTTTCATGGACAGTTCTGTAGAAATCATACGCAACGCCACACCCGGACTGGAGCGCTGGCTGAACCTTGTCTTTAATGTGATGGGTGGGTTTATGGTGGCTACTGGGGTGATGACAGTATGGGTAGCACGCAGCTTGTTGGTGACACGGTCTTTTATAACGTTGCTGCTCCTGATACTGGTGGGTGCATTCAGCGTGGCACTGATGAGCGCTACCAATTTCAGATTGCACTCTGATTTTCGCTGGTTGCTGTTGGTACCTGCTGTCTTGTGGTTTGCAGGCGTGTGGCTTTTCATGCGGGAACCCATTCAATGGCGTAGCGGCATCGGGCGTCGTTTCTTCCGGGATCAGGCTTTTCACTTCCAGACGCTCAGAACCGTCAACAACATCTGTGCAGATGGTGCTGACACGGGTGAGGTGCTGCAAACGATTTCTAACATTCGTGAGGGCAACACGGAAAGCTGGTTCACGGCCTGGGAGTCAACGGCCAGTCGTTTGACAGAACGGGCAGGGCGCATTCAAGACCCACGTAGTCGCGGACAAACATTGCTACGCGCGCATAACTATCTGCGAACCGCAGAGTTTTTTTTACCCCCGTCCGACCCCAGGCGGCCCGTTTCATTCCTGCGCAATGTTAAAACATTTGAATCTGGCCTGGATGCACTTGGGACGATTCGTGAGCGCACACGGATACCGTACGGTGCGGGCCACCTGAATGCTATTTATTACCCGGGCCCCTCAGCAGGTCTGGTGAAACCACTGCTAGTACTTTGCGGCGGTTTTGATTCCACCCTGGAAGAACTGTATTTCGTTCTTGTTCCTGCTGCGCACCAACGCGGATTCTCAGTGCTCACATTTGAAGGTCCAGGTCAAGGCGCGGTGCTGCGCGAGCAAAAGCTCACTTTTACGCACGAATGGGAATTGCCCACTGCGGCGGTGCTGGATGCCCACTTCGCCTCTTACCCACGCCAAGCCAAAACTATATTTATCGGAATGAGTATGGGTGGATACCTCGCGCCGCGTGCTGCTGCATTTGACAGCCGTATTGATGGTGTAGTCGCGTTCGATGTGCTGTTTGACTTTGGCGCTGTGGCCAGGGCAACTGCTCCGCCGCTCGCCCTGTGGCTGCATGCGCGACGCGCTGACGCGCTGCTGAACCTGTTAATTAAAATCAAGGCATGGCTTTCACCGGGCTTCGCCTGGTCTGTTGCCAATGGGCAGTGGGTGCTGGGCACGGCCAGCGCGATGGAAACAATGGACGCGCTTGACAGCTATAAGCTGGCTCCAATTGCAGGAATGATCAAGGCTGACGTACTGATTCTGGCGGGTGTTGACGATCATTTCATTCCGGTCGGACAGGCAGCCAAATTTGCCAGCGCGCTAAGCTCTGCGCGCAGTGTTCGCACCATTGTTTACGACCGTGCATCAGGCGGAGCTGAACATTGCCAGATGGGTGCGCAGTCTCTCTGGCACGCCGATCTTTTCGACTGGCTAGCGGGCCTTAACTGAATGTGCTTTTCGGCTTCAGCAAGTTTTTCAGGCGCTGCTGTATTGCTGGCGGTTGGTACTTTGACACTGAAAGCGGCGCGTCACAAGCATGAGTTGCCACTTGCCACCATCCCTTTGCTGTTCGCTATCCAGCAGCTTATCGAAGGGGTTCTCTGGCTGACTTTTAGTAACGATGGCGCGTTGCTGAATGTTGTGATGACCTACATCTATTCTTTCTTTTCACACGTACTGTGGCCAATATATCTACCACTTTCTGTACTGTTGATAGAGCCGCGAGGGCGCAGACGTTTGGTGTTGGCCCTTTTCCTTGCAACAGGCGTTGTGGTGGGTATTTACTTGTTGTATTCGATGGTGAAATTCGGAATCACCTCGCGCCCGACTGGCCAGCATATTGAGTATGTAGCACCGCACTTTTTCGGCACAGCAACGATGTCCGCCTATTTGTTGGCTACTGCCATCAGCCCGATGATGTCCACTCACCGTGTAATAAAACTCTTCGGCATTCTGGCGTTGCTGTCCTTTGCATCGGCATATTATTTTTATGCTGCCTGGTTCATTTCAGTCTGGTGCCTTTTTGCTGCCTTGTTAAGTACGGTGATCCTGGCTTACTTTTACTGGCGTACACCCGCACAAAAAAGCATGCAGGTTCTTTAAAAAGTTGATAGGTGTAAGGACAAGAGAAAAGTAATAGTCTGCTGCAATGTGCGTTGTCGCACAGACGTTTTCACCCAATAGTTCGATCATGAAATCCTTGACGTTTGGGGTAATCTTTATTGGAGTGTCGAAATGATGAATCAAATGCAAAAAGCATGCTTGGAAGCTTGCAATGCCTGTGCTGTGTCATGCCTGCAATGCGTTGCGGCTTGTCTGAAAGAGTCTGACGTCAAGTCTATGGCTAACTGTATTGCGCTCGACCTGGAATGCGCTGAGATATGCCGTTTGTGCGTGTCAAGCATGGCCCGCGATGGTGCGTGCATGAAAGAGGTTTGCGAGCTTTGCGCAAAAGTTTGCGATATGTGTGCAGCTGAATGTGCAAAACATGCCCACGCACATTGCAAGGACTGCGCGGCTGCCTGTAAACGTTGTGCTGAATCCTGCCGAGCAATGGCTTAAACCCCGAAGCAGCAATTTACGAGGTAGGGAGTGCTGGCTTAGCACGTATAGCCAGCACCCTTTTTCATCGGCTTATTTGCTCGGTTGAATATCAGTGACAATGATTGCGGTACCGGTCTGCTCAGCCTTGAACTTGACCTTGTCGCCTACCTTCACGGTGTCCAGCAGTGTGGCGTCTTTGACACCAAACACCATGCTCATGGCGGGCATGTCGAGGTTTTTGATCACGCCATGTTTGAGCGTGATTTTTTTATTTTCCTTGTCAACCTTGCGCACTTCACCGTCGGCCATGTCGGCTGATGCGGCCATTGGCATGGATTTTTTGGTATCGTCTTTTGCCATCGGCGCGCCCGCATGCGATGCGGCAAATGACGAAGATGTGCCCAAAAACAAGGCAGAAATTAAAATAAAACGTTTAACATTTTTCATGATGACACTTTCGATGGTAAGAGAAATCCAGATGGGTTGAAACAAAGGTTTTTCAAGACTTGATTCTTGACTTGGTTGCTGCTTTCGCGGTGTATGACTCATAAACGCGCGAGCTGCCGTCACGGGTGACAAGCACCACGTCAAAAGCATCACGCACGCCCAACATCTCGCCGCGCATTTCCATACCCGGCGAACCTGCAGGCATACCCGGCACCGCCAGCCCGATGGCAACAGGCTTCTCCCGCAGCAGTCGTTTGACTTCTCGCGCGGGGACATGGCCTTCAAGAACATAGCCGCCGACTTGTGCAGTGTGGCAAGAGCCAAACTTGGCAGGCAGCCCCAGTTTTTGACGAATGGGTGCCGTGTCATTCACGTCGTTTGTCACGACGTTAAAACCTTCTTTGCTCAGGTGGATGACCCAATCTTTACAGCAGCCACATGTGGGCGTTTTCCAGACAGTAACGACATCAGCCGGGCTGCTTGCATTGCCTGATTTTGAAAAACCAAACGTGGTCGCGCCTAGTGTTGTCAACACTGCCCTCAGCACAGTTCGGCGTTTTAAGGATTTGGTTTGTGCGTACATCACTGGCCTCTAGTCTCAAGCTGCAAGCACGGTAACTTTGCCGACCATACCGGCCGGGTAGTGGCCTGCGATAAGACAAGCAAAATCAAATGAACCAGCTTTGTTGAAGTTCCATACGATCTGCCCGGTTTTGCCAGGGCCAACATGCGCCATGTAGGGTTCATCGTGCTCCATGGTCGGAAATTTCACCATCAATGCGGCGTGCTCATCAAGCTCCTTTTTTGTACCCAACACAAACTCATGCATGACTTTGCCGCTGTTTTTGATGGCAAGCTTGACGGTTTCACCCTGTCTGACTTCCAGCTTGTCAGGTGTAAAACGCATGTTGTCGGTCATGGTGAAGGTGATGGTTCGTTTGACTGCCTTTTCATCGCCAGCAATACCCCAAAGTTTCTGCTCTTTTTTGACAGAACCTGTTTTTTTGGCGTGCTTGTCGTTAGTGTGTGCAAAAACGGCAGAAGTGCTTGCTGCGCTCAGTGCCGAAGCGATAAGTAACGTGCGTCGTGTTGTCATGATTTGCCTTTGTTGGAAATAAAAGATTAAAAGTGGTTCACAAGTCAATGTGTCAATGTGTCCTCGACAAGCTTGCGACCTTCTATTGGCTATAGCCACGAAGGCGCTGGTAACTCGCGATTTGCGTGGGTTCTAGCAGGCTTGTTTGCTGTAGGTGCGTTTGCAAGTGTTCAGCACGCAATTGGGCTTGCACCGCGCCGATGCGCTGGGTCAATGCATTGACGCTTGCTGTATTTGCAGTCTTTGAAGCGAAGGCCGTGTCAAGTGCTCGCTCGGCCTCGACAAGTTGCGAACCCAGCACACGCGCCTGCGCCTGGTGCGATGCCATCAGGGCTTCAGTAGCTGTGCGTTGCTGCTCGCTAAGTTTGAGCTGCGTTTTCAGTTCCAGCACATGGGCTGGCCCTGGGTAGCCGTTCAATTCTGCCGCTTTGGCATAAGCCATGCCAGCACCAGCCTGCAAGCTGGTGATGTCGCTGGCTGAAAGGGCCTTGATTCTTCTGGTCTGCTCACCCGCATAGGCAGATGGGGCTGGCGTGCTGGTGTGGCCATGGTGCCCACTGTGCTGTGCAAAAGAGGCTACAGGCCAATAAATACATGCGCAAGCAGCTATTAATTTAAGAGTATTTTGAGATTTCATGAATTTTCCTTTCTGTGGTTCTGATAATCGTGAACTAAATTCAGTGCTTCATGCCTTCGTGGCCGCCAGCGCCTTTGTTCATCACAGGCTTGCGGATTTGCACTTCAACTTCTTTGGCGGGCATGTTTTGCGCTTTCATACTCTGGCCGCCCTCTGATGCAAATCGTGCGGGGTTTGGCAGCGCACCCGTCCATTCATAAGCCACAGTGCCGGGCGGGTGCTTGTACCAGCCCGGGTCTTTGTAGTCCCCCGGCTTTTGGTCTTTGCGCACCTTGAGCATGCTGAACATGCCGCCCATCTCAACACTGCCAAACGGGCCTTCGCCGGTCATCATCTTGGCGGTGTTGTCGGGCAGCGGCATGTCCATCTCCGCCATGTCTGCCATGCCGCGCTCGCCCATCACCATGTAGTCTGGGATGACGCTGGTGATTTTTTTGACGATGTCGCGGTGATCAACGCCAATCAATGTGGGCACATCATGGCCCATCGCATTCATGGTGTGGTGGCTCTTGTGGCAATGAAAAGCCCAGTCGCCTTCTTCGTCAGCCAAAAAATCAATCTGCCGCATCTGGCCCACGGCAACGTCGGTGGTCACTTCGTACTGGCGTGACGTTTTAGGCGTGGGCCCACCGTCAGTACCCGTAACCAAAAACTCATGCCCGTGCAGGTGAATCGGATGGTTGGTCATGGTCAGGTTACCGATGCGGATGCGCACCTTGTCGTTTTTGCGCACCACCAGTGGGTCAATGCCGGGGAACACGCGGCTGTTCCAGCTCCAGATGTTGAAGTCCAGCATGGTCATGATTTTGGGGGTGTAGGCGCCGGGGTCAATGTCGTAGGCATTGAGCAAAAACACAAAGTCACGATCCACCTCGTCAATCAGCGGATGTTTAGCCTTGGGGTGGGTGATCCAGAAGCCCATCATGCCCATGGCCATTTGCGTCATTTCGTCGGCGTGTGGGTGGTACATGAAGGTGCCGGGGCGGCGCGCGACGAATTCATATACGAAGGTTTTACCCACGGGGATGGCTGGCTGGTTTAAACCCGACACGCCGTCCATGCCGTTGGGCAGGCGCTGGCCGTGCCAGTGAATGCTGGTGTGCTCGGGCAGTTTGTTGGTGACAAATATCCGCACCCGGTCGCCTTCAACCACCTCAATCGTCGGGCCGGGTGACTGGCCGTTGTAGCCCCACAAATGGCCTTTAAAACCGGGTGCCAGTTCACGCACCACAGGCTCGGCCACCAAATGGAATTCTTTCACGCCGTTGTTCATGCGCCAGGGCAATGTCCAGCCATTCAAAGTGACCACCGGGTTGTATGGGCGGCCTGTGTTGGGGATAAGCGGCGCCATGGTGTCAGGCCTGGTTTGCATCACAGGCTCGGGCAGGGCGGCCATGGCGACACGGCTGACGGCCGCAGCACTGACGGCGGCGGTAATCACGCCTGCGCCAGCTAAAAAGTTTCGTCTGTTGTTCATGGTGAGTTTTTTCTAATGGGTTAGTGTGGCTTCTCAGCGCTGCCAGCAGCGGCGGGAGCGGCCATCATCATGGCGGTGGGTTTGCCCGTCATGGAGGCACTGAGGGCTGCGTCAGCCAGCCAGAACTGCTGGTAAGCGTTGATGGCGGTCACCACGCTGCTGATCTGGTCACGTGTATCGGCCAGTAACTCAAACACGCCAATCAGCATGCCGTTGTAGCGCAGCACATTTTCTTCAGCCATGGTTTTGCGCAGCGGCACAACTTCATCGCGGTAGTGGCGGGCAACGTCGTACGCGGTGCGGTAGGCTGAGTAGCTTTCGCGCAACTGCGATGTGGCGCTGCGCACCGTGCTTTCATAGCGATTCGCCGCCGCGAGCGATTGGGCGTTCATCGCATCGCGCCGGGCATTGCCCCAATCAAAAATCGGCAGGCGTATGCCCACCTCGTAACCGCGTTTGGCAAAGGCTCTGCCCACACCACCACCGTTGTCAAAAGTGGTGCTGCGAATAATGTCCAGCTCAACATCGACCAGACTGGTCAGCAGGTTCAAGCCTTGGCTTTTGCCCGCCGCATCCAGCTGGCCGCGCGCCAACTGCACGTCAAGTCGTTGTTCGGTGGCTGTACTGCTGACCACTGCTGGCGCGCGCGCGTCTTTGGGCAGGTCAGGCAATCTGTCAGGCAACTGCATTTGCCCAGCCTGTGCATCCGTTAAACCCAACTGGCGTACCAATTCTTCTCGCGCGGCCAATGCGGCGTGTTGGGCTGATGCCAACCGGGCCGTGCTGTCAGCATAAAAAACCTGTTGGCGTGCGCGCTGTAATTTATTGAAGTTACCGACCTGCTGCATGCGCTTGGCCAGCTCGGCACTGGCCTCGGCCGTGGTGTTGATTTGCTCTGCATATTGCAGGGTTTGCCTGGATGCAACAGCGCGTACCCAAGCCTGGCGGACCTGTGTGACTTGTTCGACGACGCTGGCTGACAGCTGTACTTGGGCTTGCGCAATTTGACTTTGTGCAATGGCCTGGCGGCGCGGCAGTGTGAGCAGGTCGAGCAGGCCGAATGACAAAATGCGCCCCAATTCGAGCTCGTCTTTAAAAGTGACCCGCTCAAACTTGAAGATGGGGTTAGCAATACGACCAGCCTGGTTGGCAGCAGACATGTTGGCCCAGCTTTGCGCCAGCAGTGTCTGCACCGCAGGGCTGTTGGCCAATGCAAGCTGCACGGCATCGTCAGAACTCAAAGGCTTTGACAACAGCTGCGCTGCCAGTTTGGCTCGAGCGTCGTTTTGCGCTGCGCTGCGGCCAAGTGAAAGCTTGCCGCCCGTGAAGCTGCCAGTGGCCTGGTTGGCGCTGTTCACGGCCTGGTCAAAGTTGACGGAGGCGCAACCTGCCAATACCAGTGCTGCGGCGGCTATTCCGGTCAATATAAAAAGTTTGAGGTTCATGAGGGGCTTCATGGCTTGGCCTTTCCGTCAGGCGCAGGCGTGGCTTGTCCTGGCTGGGTTGAGTTACCGGGTGAGTTTTCAGGTTGCTGGGCTTGTTTGGCGTATTCGCGCCAGCCGCCTATGCGGGCCGTGGTGTCGTTGGCCGATTTCCAGTTGACGACAGGCTCATCGGTGTACGGCTTGTAGCCTTCAAACGCTGACGCATAGGGTGGGGCTACAGCCGGGCTTGTATCGTCTTTTGGTGCTGTTGTCTGCGCATAAGGCGTACCGGTCAGCACAAGGGCTGATACCAGTGCTGTTAACAAGCGACTCGTGATCGGGGCGAATAAAAACATTTGAAAATCTCCTGTGACCGTTGCGAGCGATTTGAAAAATCGCGGGGTTCGGTCGCTGGCCTGCGCAGGCGGTCGCCGAACTTGCAAAGTACAGGCCCAGCTTGGGCCTGTGTGTCAGGAAATCGGTGGTTTTTGTCCCAGCGCTTCTGCTGCGCTGGTAAAGGCTGCGGCGCGCGTTGGGCGCAGCTGGGGTGAGCCGAAAGAGATCACTGTGTCGAGTGATGACGGTGACAGTGCCACCGTGTGGCAAGCCTGGCAGGCCTGGCAAGTACCGCAATGGTCATTGCTAGCTGTCTGGGCAACTTCTGAGTAACCAGCGGCCTGTTGATGGCAATCAGGCATGGACTGAACTGTTTCAAATGCCTCCAAGGCCTGTTTTTGGTGGTCAAAAGAGGCTGTAGCCGCCATTTCATGGGTGCGAGCAGCTCCTTTTTCGATAGCAATTGACATGCCTGCCATGTCGATCGCCATCCCGTCCCCGGCCCAAGCACGCAAGGGCAGCAAGACAATCATGAGAACGAGGACCAAATGGCGCATAGGGTAATGATAATGGGTTGCTCAAAAAGTTCAATCAGCGTGCTTTAGCTCACCCGAAGCCTGTTTGATCACTGACCCGCCGCCCACAAGTGCCAGTACGGCCATGCCGCTTGCTACCAGCAAATCAGGCCAGGCACTGCCTGTGCCCAACACGCCCAGCGCCGCAAACATGACAGCGATGTTGCCAATCGCGTCGTTGCTTGAGCACAGCCACACGCTGCGCATGTTGGCATCGCCCTCACGCCAGGCATACAGCATCGCAGCCACGGCCACATTGGCCACCAGGGCCAGCAGACCAATGCTGCCCATGGTGAGTGCTTCAGGCGTGTCGCCCAGGCTGTACATCCAGGCGGCGCGGCCCAAGACAAACAAGCCGAAAGCCATCATGCATGCGCCTTTGAGCAAGGCGGCACGCGCCCGCAACATCGCGCCTGCGGAGAGTACAGCCAGCGACACGCCGTAGTTGGCAGCATCACCAAAAAAGTCAATCGCATCTGCCAGCAAAGAGGTTGAACCCGATTTGAAGCCCGCGCCAATTTCAATGCCGAACATGGCCAGGTTGATGATGAGCGCAGCCCACAAAATTTTGCGGTAGCGCGGGCTGCTGGCAGATTTTTCATCTGCATGATGGTGATTGCCGTGGGCAGACATGTTTGTTACTCTGGGTTAATGAATCAGTGGCACGATTGGAAACTTTAAACTCACTTGAAAGTCAAGCGCTTTGAAAATGATACGTTTAAAAGCTGGGGGTATGGGTGTTTGGGCGGCGTTGGCATCGGCTTTTTTATTTGGTGCTGGCACGCCGTTAGCCAAAGGGCTGCTGGGGCAAGTCAGCCCGTGGCTGCTGGCTGGTTTGCTGTACGCCGGATCGGGCTTGGGGCTGCTGATTTACCGGGCTGTTAAAAATTTACCCACGCCGCGCCTGAAGCGCAGTGAATCGCTTTGGTTGCTGGCCGCAGTTGTATGTGGCGGCGGGGTTGCGCCAGTGTTGTTGATGTTTGGGCTGACCCGTATGGCGGCCAGCCACGCATCCTTGCTGCTCAATGCCGAGGCGGTGCTGACAACACTGCTGGCTTGGGGCTTGTTCAAAGAGCACCTGGGCAAGCGCATTGCCATCGGCATGGCCTTGATTGTGGCAGGCGCATTGCTGCTCAGTTGGCCGCAAGGAAATGCAAATGTTGGCCTGCAAGCCAATGAGCTGTGGCCTGCACTGGCGGTGGTGCTGGCGTGTGCGTTTTGGGCACTGGACAACAACTTTACCCGCAAGGTGGCGCTCAATGACGCATCATGGATTGCCTGCATCAAGGGCATGTCAGCAGGCGTGACCAATCTGGTTTTGGCATGTGTGATGGGCGCTGCCATGCCGTCTGTCGTGACTGTTTCAGCCGCGATGGTGGTTGGTTTTTTTGCTTACGGTGTCAGCCTTGCATTGTTTGTGGTTGCTCTGCGGCATCTGGGCGCGTCACGTACAGGGGCTTATTTTTCTACAGCGCCTTTTGTGGGTGCATTGATATCGTTGCTGCTTTTTGCAGAACCTGTCACCTGGCAACTGCTGGCCGCCAGCACGCTGATGGGGCTGGGCGTGTGGCTGCATTTAACCGAGCACCATGCGCACGAACACCAGCACCGCGCACACAGCCACGCGCATCAGCATGTGCATGACGAACACCACTTGCATGACCACGACCCGGGTGTTGACACCGCCCAGCCTCATGCACATGCGCACGATCATCAACCCTTAACCCACGATCACGCCCATTACCCCGATGCCCACCACCGCCATGTTCATTAACTAAAACTACTTTGCTTTCGGTGCGGCACGGTCAAACACCAGTGTCAGTAAGGCCACAAAAGCAAACGGCGCGCCAACCCAGCCCAGTTGCGCCAGGCCAACGCTGTTGATCAGCGCGCCGCTCACCATCGCGCCCAGCGCCGTGCCGAGGTAGAGCATGGAACTGTTCAAGCTCAGCAGCAGGGGCGCTTGTGCTGGCGACAAACTCACCAGGCGGCTTTGCTGCGGAGCGGTCAAACCAAAGCCTGCCAAACCCCACACCACCAGCGTGACGATGGTGGCCAGCAGATGGCCCTGCGTCAGGGGCAGCACGCACATCATGGCCAACAGCACCATGAGTTGTGCAGAGATGGTATGCAAGGAGCCAAACCTGTCATTGGCCCAGCCACCCAGCAGCGTACCTGCAACGCCCGCCGTGCCAAAAATAGCCAGCACCACAGACAGCAGCGTTGTGCTCATGGCATTTAATGCCAGCAGCACGGGGCCCACATAGGTAAACACACTAAAGATGGCGATAAAAAACAGCAGCGTGCGCAGCCAGACACGCAATACAGCGCTTTGCCTGGCGGCTGCTTTGAAGCCGTCAAAACTGGCGCTTTGCGCGACCTTGCCGTTGGGTAACAAGAGCGTTGCCGCTAGCAGCGCTGCCAGGCTGGCGGCGGCACACAGCCACACGGGCGTGTGCCAGCCGTATTCAAAACCCAGCCAGGCACCAATCGGCAAGGCCACGGCGTAGCTGATGCTCATGCCCAAAAAAACAGTTGACAGCGCCCGGCCACGCAAGGCGGGTGCGACCAGTGTGACGGCATAGGCCGACACCGCTGCGGTAAACATGGCGCCCGCGCCCATCAGCACCCGGCCCAGCAACAACACCCCCAGACTGGGTGCCAGGGCTGATACCAGGTTACCGGCAGCAAACAGGCCCAGGCCCAATTGAATGGCGCGTTTGCGCGGCCACCTGGTTGTCAGCAATATCAGCACGGGTGCCAGCAGGGCGGTGGCCACGGCATAGGCCGTCATGACCTGCCCGGCGGCGGCAACGCTGATGCCCAGTTCACGGGCCAAGGGCTGCAAAATGCCGCTGAGTACAAACGCGCCGCTGCCAATCACCAGGTTGCAGAGCGCGAAGAAATAAAGGATGCGGGGCATGAAGTCAGTAAAAAATGAATGCCTGAATGAACACCTGATTGTGCCGTGTAGATGCCAAACGGGTTGCGGACATAGTCGCCAGCGACAATAGCGGTTTTACTTCGGAGCAGGCATGCCGAAAAATAATGTGTGGGTCGCTTTGGTCTGTATGGTGGCTGTTTGCATACCAGGCATTGCGTTTGCTCAAAACAGCGTTTTTATTGAAGAGCTGACGACACAAGAAGTCAGCGCCGTGCTGAAGGCGGGCAAGACCACGGTGCTGATCCCGATTGGTGGTACCGAGCAAAATGGCCCGCACATGGCCATTGGCAAGCACAATGTGCGGGCCAAAGCGCTGGCCGGCAAAATCGCCGCGTCTTTGGGCAACGCGCTGGTGGCGCCGGTGCTCAGCTACACGCCAGAAGGCAACATTGACCCGCCAACCGAGCACATGGGTTTTGCCGGCACGATTTCTATTTCAGAAGATACGTTTAAAAACATTTTGCTGGGCACGGCCCGCAGTTTTAAAAAACATGGCTTTACTGACGTGGTGCTGCTAGGCGACAGCGGCAACTACCAAAAAGCATTGGCGGCGGTGGCTGTGCAGTTCAACCGAGAAGCGGCTAGAACAAATGTGCGCTTGCACTACGTTGCCGACTACTACCGCAGCACTCAGGGCGCTTACATTGACGCTCTTAAAGCCAAGGGCTTGACCAGCACTGAGATTGGCACCCATGCCGGGTCGGCTGACACGTCTTTGCTGATGGCAATTGACAGCACCATGGTGCGGCCCGAGCGCTTTGCGGACGCTGCCCGTGCGGGATGGAAATCAGGTACTTTGGGTGACCCGCGCGCGTCGAGTGCGGTCAACGGTCAGGTGGGCGTGGATACGGTTGTTAAAATCACGGTTGATGCCATCAAAAAGGCAACGGCCGCACCGCGTTAGCGCAGTACCAAGCCTTCACTACCTATTAATTTACATTGACTATTCCAAGTCTTAAAGTTATTCACATGCGTAAAAATTATTGGAAATCCGCTCTGCTCACTGTTTGGGGTTGTACTGCTGCGGTGTCGATGAGCCTGGCTCAAACCGCTGCCAGCAAACAAGTCATTCCACCACCTGGCCCCATGCCCACAGGCGTGGTGGACATGTTTTCAGGCATGCCTGCAGCCATTGACAAAACCAATCTTTACAGTGAGATTGCATCCACCAAACTGAGCCCCAACACCGCTGGCGCGCTGGAACGGGTGTATGTGCCCAACCGGGGTGAAAACACCGTTTCGGTGATTGACCCCACCACACTTAAAGTCATCGACAAGTTCAAGGTGGGCGTGCACCCGCAGCACATCGTGCCAAGCTGGGACTTAAAAACATTGTGGGTAGCCAACAATGCCGAAGGCCGTCTTGACGGCAGCCTGACGCCGATCGACCCCAAAACCGGCAAACCTGGCAAGTCGGTCCCGGTGGATGACCCGTACAACCTGTACTGGTCGCCTGATGGCCAGTACGCGATTGTGGTGGCGGAGGCCTACAAACGGCTGGACTTCAGGGACGCCAAAACGATGGCGATGAAGTTCACCATTCCTACCCCCAAATGCGCAGGCATCAACCATGCTGATTTTTCAATCGACGGCAAATTTGCGCTGTTCACCTGCGAGTTCAATGGTTCGATCACCAAGATTGACCTGGTCAATCGCAAGGTGGTGGACACGCTCAAGCTCAATGCCTACTTTGACAGGCCTGATGTCCTGGCACTAATTGCATCGCCAGGAAAAAAAGCGAAATACATTCCTGACCCCAACAACCCGGCAGGCGCTGACATTTGCACCACACCCGGCATGCCGCAAGACGTGCGCATATCGCCTGACGGCAAGATTTTTTATGTGGCCGACATGATGGTGGACGGCGTGCATGTGGTCGATGGCGAGAGCTTCAAGCAGATTGGTTTTATACCAACGGGCGTGGGCGCGCACGGCTTGTACCCCAGCCGTGACGGCAAAAGCATGTACGTGGCCAATCGCGGCAGCAACAAGATTCGCGGCACGCCCAAAGGCAAAGGCGGTGTGTCGGTGATTGACTTTGCAACCCGCAAAGTGACCAAAACCTGGCCCGTGCCCGGTGGCGGCAGCCCGGACATGGGCAACATCAGCGCAGACGGCAAATACCTGTGGCTGGGCGGGCGCTATGACAATGAGGTGTACCGATTTAACACCGACAGCGGCGCGGTTGACAAAGTTGCCGTAGGCCGTGAGCCGCATGGGCTGACGGTGTGGCCGCAACCGGGCCGCTTCTCGTTTGGGCATACGGGGAATTTGCGTTAAATCTTTTTTGAATCCCCCGTTTTCCAACTGGCGTTTCCCGGCATGCGGTGAGCTGAATACTGAATATGGGGATATTTGTGTATTTGTGCTGGAGCGTGCTGCCGATGCGCTTTACTTCGTGTCCCCCGCCCCTTTGGGGCTCCTCCTTGACCTACGTAAAACGCATCGGCAGCACGCTCTTGGTGAGGTAGTTGTTACGCGATAAAAATGCAGAATGCAACACCTCGCGTAGCAACGGTTACGGGGTGTTCCTCGCAGCGAAGTCAAGGAGGAGCTGCCAAAGGCAGCGGGGGACATGAGCGGAGGGGCATACGCCGTAGCCGCTGCGGATTAAAAAGCACAACCCAAACTCAATCCAGCTTAGCCCCAGAAGCCTTGACAGCCTGCGCCCAGCGCGGCGTTTCACCGACCAGAAATTGCGCAAATTCTTCGCTGCCCAAAAATGCCGGGTCGGCACCCTGCGTGACCATGCGGGTTCTCACATCAGCACTGGTCATGACTTGTTTGAAGGCATCACTGAGCTTGGCCGTGATGTCTTTGGGCAAACCCGCTGGCGCTAAAAAGCCATAAAACCCGACCACCTCAAAACCCTTGATGCCAGATTCAATTACCGTCGGTACATCAGGCAGCGCGGGGTTACGCTCTTTGCTGGTCACCGCCAGGGCACGCACCTTGCCCTGCTTGTGGTAGTTGGCCGCTTGAGGAATGGACTCGCCCATAAACTGTACTTGCCCCGCCATCAGGTCGGTAAAAGCCGGTGCGCTGCCCCGGTACGGGATGTGCACCATGAACAGACCGGTGGCGTTTTTAAACATCTCAGGCACCAGGTGGCTGATGCCGCCATTGCCCGCAGAGCCGTAATTGACCTGACCCGGCTTTGACCTGGCATAGGCGATGAATTCTTTGAGCGTGTTGGCAGGCACTTTGGGGTTGACCAGCAGCGCCAGCGGTTGCATGGCGGTGCGTGCAATCGGTGTGAAGTCTTTGAGTGTGTTGTACGGCAGCTTGCTGTACAGCGCCGGGTTGATGGCCATCACCCCCGTGTTGGCCAGCATCAATGTGTAGCCATCGGCGGGGGCTTTCATCACGTCTTGTGCGCCCACCGTGCCGCCCGCACCTGACTTGTAGTCGATGATGATGGGCTGGCCCAGCACGGCTTGCAGTTTGTCTGTCAACAGCCGGGCATGCTGGTCCAGCGGGCCACCTGCGGGGAAGCCAATCACCACGCGAATGGGCTTGTCGGGGTAGGCTGCAAAAACGGGGCCGGCACACAGCAGGGTGGTTACAACAACGGGGGTTAAAAATCGCAGCATGGTGTGTGGTTCAATTCGTTTAATCTGTTCAATGATAGTCAGTGGCAGCAGTGCCGCGTCTCTGGGGCGACACTGTTTTATCAGGAGCTTCCCCGATGCGTTGCAGGCAAAGTACGGGTAGGCTGTCATCATCTTTTGGAGCTCTGCCCTTGTCCCCCACAACACCTTCTTTTCCGCCCCATCAACGCCACTACGCCATCTGGCCCAAGCGCCTGCCGCGCAGCATCACGCCGCCTGCCACATCGCTGTGGCACAACCTGGCAACCAATGCGTTGCGCTTTCCGGACAAGCCCGCGCTGGTCTTTTTTGACCGTACTTTTACCTATCGTGAGGTCTTGAGCCGGGCCGAGGCACTGGCCGCCACGCTGGCGCGCATGGGCGTTAAAAAAGGTGACCGGGTAATTCTGAACATGCAAAACTGCCCGCAGTGGGTGATTGCGCACTTTGCCATTTTGCGCGCCAATGCGGTGGTGGTGCCCGTCAACCCCATGAACCGGGCTGAAGAGTTGAAGCACTACATTCTTGACCCGGATGCCAAGGTTGCCATCACCTCGGGCGACCTGGCTGGTGAGCTGGCCAAGGCCAATGCGCAGCTCGCCCCCGCTGAGCGTTTGAGCAACGTCATCGTCACTCACTACAGCGATGCGTTTGATTTGTCAGCACCAGATGCCGCCATGCCTGAAGTCTGGCGCGACTGGCTGGGCACGCAACATGCGCTACCCGTCATGGAAGGCGTGGGTGTCATGGCATGGAAAGATGCCCTGGCTGGTGGCACGGCTGACCTGCCTGCACACACCGCCACCCCGCAAGACCTGGCCGTGCTGCCCTATACCAGCGGTACCACCGGCCTGCCCAAGGGCTGCATGCACACGCATGCCAGCATCATGCACAACGCCGTGGGCACGGCGCTGTGGGGCAGCACCAATTTTGAAAATGTCATCTTGTCGGTCGTGCCGATGTTTCACATCACTGGCATGGTGTCTGTCATGCATGCGTCGATGTACGGTGGCACCACGCTGGTCATCATGCCGCGCTGGGACCGCGAGCTGGCTGGCCATCTCATCAGCCGCTGGCGCGTCACACACTGGACGAACATCCCGACCATGGTGATTGACCTGCTGGCCAGCCCCAACTTCAATAAATTTGACGTCAGCAGTCTTGTGTACATCGGCGGCGGTGGCGCTGCCATGCCCCAAGCGGTGGCGCAGCGTTTGCTGGACAGCTACGGCCTGCACTACGCTGAAGGCTACGGCCTGACTGAAACCGCCGCGCCGTCCCACAGCAACCCGCATGACCGAACCAAGCAGCAGTGCCTGGGCGTGCCCTTCATCAGTTGCGATGCACGTGTGATTGACCCCACCACGTTGAAAGAAGTGCCGCAAGGTGAGCAGGGCGAAATCATCATGAGTGGGCCGCAAATTTTTCAAGGTTACTGGAAGCGGCCAGACGCCACGGCGGATGCTTTCATCGAGCTGGACGGCAAGCGGTTTTTTCGCTCCGGCGATTTGGGTCATGTCGATGAAGAAGGCTACTTTTTCATCACCGACCGCCTCAAACGCATGATCAACGCCTCGGGCTTCAAGGTCTGGCCCGCAGAGGTGGAGGCGCTGATGTTCAAGCACCCAGCTATACAGGAAGCATGCATTATTTCAACGGTGGACGCGTATCGGGGCGAATCCGTCAAGGCCGTGGTGGTGCTGCGTGCTACCTTCAAAGGCAAGGTGACTGAGGATGAAATCATTGCCTGGTGCAAAGACAACATGGCAGCCTACAAATACCCGCGCGTGGTGCAGTTTGTCGATGCGCTGCCCAAAAGCGGGGCAGGCAAGGTGATGTGGCGTGCGCTGCAAGAGGCTGAGGCAGCCAAAGCAACTGCAAAAACGACCTGAAAGCATTGAAAATGGCTTAAAAAGGCCGTTTTCAGGTGCCAAAATTGCCTGTAGCACAATGGATTTGGGTGCAAGCAGCTATTTTTTTAGTAGCGGATGTAAGTTAGTCGCCAGCCGTCAAACGCCTCGGCGTTATCTCCACCGAATCCGTCGTCGTGCTCATCCACACCGTGCCGTCTTGCACCGTCACTTGCAGCTGCATGCTGCGTTCGGCCAGCTTGGCCAGGGCCTGGCTTTGTGCGGCTTCAATTTGCCACACCACCAGATTGCTGGCGCGGGTGAGTTTGGTTTCTATGCCTTTCCACCACACCGGTGTGCTGCTTGAAAAGCTGTAGGCGGTCACGCGCGCGGCCCGGCCTGCGGCTTTCATCAGGCGCTTGTCGTCGGGCTGGCCGACGTCTATCCAGTGCAGGATCTGATCGGTGTAGTCTTTGTGCCAGAGGGCGGCTTCATCCACGTCCCACAGGTCTTTTGCAAAGTCTAGCTTGCCGTTTTTGTCATCACCTGGTACGTTCAAGGCAAACGCCAGCAGGCGAATCATCATGCGTTCGTCGGCCTCTGACGGATGACGGGCAATGATGACGTTGTGATCGGCGTACACGCCTCGGTCCATGTCAGCAATGGCCAACTGAGCTTTGTAGATGGTGGCTTTGAGTGCCATGCGGGTCTTCTTTTGTAAACACTAAACCCTGTATTGGAACAGAGCGCCGCCCGGGCAGTGTTTCAAGTCAATGGCTATAGTCAACTCATGCCAGCCACAACGAACATCAAGCTATCCATCCTCGACCAATCAGCCGCTGTCAGTGGCCGGACTGAAGACAGCGCCATTCGCCAAACCCTGGCGCTGGCCCAGCATGCAGAGGCGCTGGGTTACCACCGCTTTTGGGTCAGTGAACACCATAGTCACCCGAGCATCGTGGGCTCTGCGCCTGAGGTGCTGATGGCTGCGATTGCCGCCACCACCTCACGCATTCGCATAGGCAGTGCAGGTGTCATGTTGCCGCATTACGCACCGCTCAAGGTGGCTGAGCAGTTCAGGGTACTTGAAGCCCTGGCATCTGGTCGCATAGACTTGGGCGTGGGCCGCGCGCCAGGTTCGGACATGCGCACGGCAAGGCTCTTGCGCCAAAGCCCACAGCAGTCAAGCGATGACTTTCCGATTCAGGTGCGGGAACTGCAAGCCTGGGTGTCAGGCATCGACTTGCCTGAAGGCCACCCCGGCCACGGTGTGACGGCCAACCCAACCGGCCCCACCAGCCCCACGCTGTGGATGTTGGGCAGCTCTGACTACGGCGCGCAACTGGCTGCGCACTATGGCCTGCCTTATGCGTTTGCGTATTTCATCACTGACGGGCAGGGCGCTCATCAGGCACTTGACTTGTACAGACAGCTCTATCGCCCCAGCGCCTTGCACCCCACGCCGCAAGCCGTACTGTGCGTCTGGGCGCTGGCCGCTGATACCGAGGCTGAGGCGTGGCACCACTTTTCAGGTCGAGAGCGCTGGAAGATTGACCGCAACCGTGGTGCGATTGGCCCGCTGCCTTCGCCCGAAGAGGTCGCTGCGCGGCCCTACAGTGCAGCAGAGCAGGTGCAGGTCCATCAATTGCGGGCCAATGCGCTGGTCGGTAGTGGCGCGCAAGTCGCTGCCAAGCTGCGTGTCTTGGCTGATTCGCTCGGCGTTGACGAGCTGGTGGTGATTACCTGGGCGCATGACCCTGCGGCGCAGCGGCGGTCTTACGAAATACTTGCGCATGAGTTTTTATAATGGTTCCTTTCATAACAACGAGACATGCCCACATGACAACAAAACTCTTCAACACAGCCATTGCCGGCAGCCTGCCCAAACCTGCCTGGCTGTCAGAGACCAACAAGCTCTGGCCGCAATGGAAGGCTGAAGGCGAAGAACTCAAACAGGCCAAAGCGGATGCGACGCTGCTCTGGATCAAGGCACAAGAAGACGCTGGCCTGGACGTGATTGGGGATGGCGAGCAGTCGCGCCAGCATTTCGTCCACGGCTTTTTGGAGCAGGTTGAGGGCATCGACTTTGATCACAAGGTCAACATGGGCATACGCAACAACCGCTACGACGCGATGGTGCCGCAGGTGGTGTCAATCCTCAAACTGAAAGGCCGTGTGCATGCCACTGAGGCACAACTGCTCCGTGCCCACACCACCAAAAAAATCAAGTTCACGCTGCCCGGCCCGATGACGATTGTGGACACGGTGTCTGACCAGTTTTACGGCGACAAAATCAAGATGGCGATGGCCTTTGCCGAGCTGCTGAATCAGGAAGCACTGGCCTTGCAGGCCGATGGTGTGGACATCATCCAGTTTGACGAACCTGCTTTCAATGTTTACATGAAAGAAGCTGCCGACTGGGGCGTGAAGGCGCTTGAAGTGGCGGCGCGCGGGCTGACCTGTACCACCGCCGTGCACATTTGCTACGGTTATGGCATCAAGGCCAATGACGACTGGAAAAAAACACTGGGTGACCAGTGGAGTCAGTACGAAGAGGTGCTGCCCGCGCTGGCCAAAAGCAGCATCCAGCAGGTCAGCCTGGAGTGCTACCACTCGCATGTGCCGCCACACCTGATGGCCTTGCTTGAAGGCAAGGATGTGATGGTTGGCGTGATTGACGTGGCCAGCGACGTGATTGAAACGCCTGAACAGATTGCAGACACGATTGGCAAAGCGCTTGAATATGTGCCCAAAAACCGCTTGATACCGTGTACCAATTGCGGCCTGGCACCCATGAGCCGCGACATTGCCATCAAAAAGCTGCACGCGCTGGGCCTGGGTGCGGCGCTGGCGCGCGAGCGTTACGCATAAGGGGCCACCATGAGCAATGATCACAGTCACCCGCATAACCACTCGCACGATCATTCACACAGCCATTCTCATGAACCGGCCTGGAAGCACGACGGCGTTCGTGTGGTGAAGGGCGACCAGCTTGATGGCAACACAGCCCAAACGCCGGGCATGGACCGCAAGGCGGCGGTCAACTTTGCACGCATGGGTGCGCAAAAGCTTTGGGCCGGCACCGTCACCATTCATGCCGATGCCAAAACCGGTGCACACCACCACGGGCATCTGGAAAGCGTTATTTACGTGGTGAAAGGCCGCGCCCGCATGCGCTGGGGTGATCACCTCGAGTTCACCGCCGAGGCCGGGCCGGGCGATTTCATTTACGTACCGCCTTATGTGCCGCACCAGGAAATCAACGCGAGTGCGACCGAGTTGCTTGAATGCGTGCTGTGCCGCAGCGATGGCGAGGCCGTTGCGGTGAATCTGGACATTGCCCCGGTTGAAAAGCCCGACACGGTGCTGTGGATTGATCCGACACATCCGCGTGGTGCCATATAAGGCGATTGCGCCTGTTTTAAAGGGTTAGCACACCAGCACGCGGTTAAGCCTGCTAACCATTGCCGACTTTTTCCTACATGGAGCATCGGTCTGGTTTGGTAAAAATGAGTTACTTCTTACAGGAGCTCAATATGCAAAACAATCAAATCCCTCTTTATTCAACGTTTCAGCCAACGCTGGCTTACCGTTTGCGGCACAGCAAAGCATTGATTGCCATCGTGGCCGTGCTGGGTGTGACCGTCATGGCACTTGCTGCAGCGCTGGTGGTTAACCGGTCTGATGCGCAGCAAGGCGTGCCAAGCGCGGTCACATCTACGCCAGCCACAACGTCCAAACTGGCTGCCGACACCTCCAAATCTGCATCAGCCAGCACCGTCAAGCGGGCACCCGCACCTGCACCAGCAGTCGTCGCCAAGACCACGGTTGCAGCCGTCTGTGCTGACTGCGGTACTGTGCAATCGGTCACTGCCGTTGAACGTCAAGGTCAGGTTAACGGCGTGCCTGTCGGCAACACCACGATTGGCCTCGGCACGGTTGCTGGTGGCGTTATTGGTGGTTTGCTGGGCAACCAGGTCGGCAATGGCAATGGCAAGACCCTAGCCACCGTCGTTGGCGCGGCAGGTGGTGCTTACGCTGGCAACACGGTAGAAAAAAACATGAAGAAAGTGACTGTGTATGACGTACGTGTGCGTATGGATGACGGCTCCATTCGCAACATGGACATTTCGACAGCTGTGCCGGTGGGCTCCAAAGTCATTGTTGAAGGCAAAAATCTGCGCCTGGCGAATGCCAACGGTTGATCTGCGCAAGCTGTTTCCTGTATTGCGGGTAGCATGGTGCTTCCTGTGACCCTCAATAAGGAAACCTCATGAAAGCTGTCTGGAACGGTGCAACCATTGCGCAAAGCGACACCACCGTGGTGCTGGAAGGCAACCATTATTTCCCCGCAAGCAGCCTCAACCGTGACCATGTGACGTTCAGCAACCACCACACCATGTGCGCGTGGAAAGGTCAGGCCAGCTATTACTCGCTGCTCGTCAACGGCGAGATGAACGCTGATGCCGTCTGGTACTACCCGGACCCCAAGCCCGAAGCCCAAGAGATCAAAGACCACGTCGCCTTCTGGAAAGGCGTAAAAATTGAGGCCTGAGCAAACGCTTTGACCGCCTGCATTTGAACTTGTACGTATACTTATTTATTGGCTACCCAGCCAAATCAATAAGGAGACAACATGACACTTGCCAAACCCGACCCTGCACTGGTCGAAAAGCTCGCCATGGCCAACCGCATTCTTTACAACCAGAACGTGGTGGATGGTTTTGGTCATATCAGTGTGCGGCATGACAAATCGCCAAACCACTTTTTACTGTCGTCCAACCGGGCTCCAGGGCTTGTTACGGCGCAGGATATTCTGGTGTATGACTTGAGCGGTAACTTGACCGAGCCGTCAGACAAACGTTCTTACCTTGAGCGTTTTATTCACAGCGAAATTTACAAAGCCCGGCCTGACGTGATGTCGGTGGTGCACAGCCATTCGCAAAGCGTGATTCCGTTTGGTGCAACGGGCCAGCGCCTCAGGCCCATATTTCACATGAGTGGATTCCTGGGCAGCGGCTCTGCACTGTTTGAGATCCGTGAGGGTGCAGGCAATACCGACATGCTGATTCGTGACATGGGCCTGGGCAAGGCCCTGGCGCAGTCGCTGGGGTCAAGCAACTGTGTGTTGATGCGCGGCCATGGCTCGACCACCACAGGGCCATCCATTGAAGTGGCGGTGTACCGCGCCATTTATGCAGAAGTCAATGCCAAGCTGCAAATCCAGGCTGCAGCGCTTGGCCCTGTCAACTTTCTGAACGAAGAAGAAGCTGCGCTGGCGGCCGCCACAACAGAAGGTCAAGTCGTACGCGCCTGGGACTTGTGGCGCGGGATTGTTCAGGCCGCGTCATAAGATTTGGCGTGTTGTCTGATAGCGCCAGACTTTAAACGGTCGCAAACTTTAGCTGTGTACAAACTGACCAAAGGACAGCTATGGATTTGTTAAACCACGACTTGGCGCATGAATTTCCGGATCATCTGGAAAAAATGCATACGCTCAAAACCACGGACGCGCATTTTGCCAAGCTGTTTGATGCGTATGACGATAACAACCATGCGATTAAAAAGTACGAGCTGGGCGGCGCAGTGATCAGTGACGAAGCACTGGATTTGATGAAAAAACAGCGCCTCAGTATCAAAGATGAAATTTACCAGCGGCTGATGCTGGACTGATACGTCCTGACAATCAGTCCCGCACGTCCGCCACTGGGTTGGCACCATAATCAGCCCGCATCAAAACTGCCAGGACACGCTTGGCTGCGTCTTCTGGTGATGTCAAAGACCCACTGGTTTTTAAATTGACAAAACTGGATTGATCAGGAAATGCATCACTGTCCGCAGAACGTAACTGGTTTTGCATGTCAGTATCTATCACGCCCGGCGCCAGTGAACACACCTTGGCGCCATTTGTTTTAAGCGCTTCTTCAAGTGCCACACAGCGTGTGAAGTGGTCCATGCCCGCCTTCGCCGCGCAGTAGCCCGCCTGTGAAGCCATGGCACGCCTGCCCAGACCCGATGAAATATTAAGCACTTTGCGTTGCCCCGGCCAATTCTCCGTCGCACGTAAAAATGCGCTGGTCAATTGCATCGGTGCCTCCAGCCCGACGCGCAGGGCGTGGCTCAGGTCATCGGCATCCGCTTCACTCAATGGGCCAATGCGTGGAATCACCCCGGCGTTGTTAATGAGTGTGGCGCTTGTAAACAAATTGCCAGTCTGTTCACGCAGCCACTGCACCAGCCGCGCGCTGGTACCTGCGCCTAGCGCCAGGTCTTGCGTCCATTGCAGCAGGTTCACACCCGCCTGTTTGGCTTGTACTGCCAGAGTTTCGTTGGCGCTGCGCGAAATGCAAAGTACCGTGTTGCCTGGCTGTAGCAATTGGCGCGCCATGGCCAGCCCCATGCCGCGTGATGCGCCGGTCAGGATAAAAAGATGTTGGGTCATAAAAGTTAATGCTGTGGTCAAACGGCCACGGTAATCGGAAAGCGCGCCTTCAGTCCCTCGCTGCCGGGACTAAAAGGAATCGTCAGTGCGTTACGGTCAATCTCACTTAAACGACGCCATAAAAAGTCTTGCGCATTGCCTGCATCGCCCGCTACATAAAGTTGTGTGGTGAGCAGTTCGCGCTGGCCAAGTCTGACCTTGACATGAATGTGCGGTGTGCGGCCTGCATAAGCGACGGGCCGCAGTGTGCGAAAGCGGTAGCTGCCATCGCTGCCTGCGGTGACGCGCCCAAAGCCCTGAAAGCGCTGGTCAGCCTTGCCGCCATCGCCGGGGTGGTGGTAGTGGCCGTCGTGGTCGCATTGCCAAATTTCAACCTGCGCGCCAGCAATCGGCTTGCCCGCCAGGTCGGTGACGTTGCCCTCAATCCAGGCGCTTTGGCCTTTGGGGTAGTTTTGGCTACCGTTACGCAGCAGGTCAAAGTCTGAATCTTTGGGTATGGCGACCGGGTAAAACGGGCCTTCAGTTTGTGAGGGTGTGGCACGCAGGGTCGATACAGATTGCGCGGGTTGTGCGCGTACTCCCAGCCACAAAGCGGGCGCGATGACCAGTGCTGCTGTGAGGGTTCGGCGTTGTAGTCGGGTGGTTGTTGGCATGGGTGTCTCCAGTCTTTGCGTAAGAGGCCAATGCGTCCGTTGAAGTTCCTAAAACTCTGGCGCATTTTCAAACACCATTTGTGCACCGTCTGCCGGGTGCAAAAATCGCAGCTCGAATGCATGCAGCAGCAAACGACCGGCCTTGGCCTCTACATCAGCAGGTGCGTAAAGTGCATCACCCAAAATAGGATGGCCCAGCGCCCTTAGATGCACGCGTAACTGGTGCGAGCGGCCTGTGATGGGTTCGAGGTCAACCCGGGTGGTGTTGGCGTCTTCGTTGTAGTGCAAAGCGCGCCAGCGGGTTTGGCTGGGTTTGCCATCTGCATGGATGATGCGCAGCGGCCTCCTGAGCCAGTCCAGGGCAATCGGCAGGTCAATCAGCTGCCAGTCCGGGCTGACATTCATCTGGCCATCAACGACGGCAACATAGCGTTTGTGAATCGCACGGGTTTCAAAGAGTTTTGAAAGTGCCGCCTGCATGGCAGGCCCGCGCGCCATCAGCATCAGGCCAGAGGTGGCCATGTCCAGCCTATGAACGATCAAGGCGTCTGGATAGCTTTTTTGCACCCGCGAACTCAGGCAGTCCTGTTTGTCCAAACCCTTGCCGGGGACGGACAGCAAGCCAGAGGGCTTGTTCAAAACCAGCAGATGTGTGTCTGCATGAATTGTTTCAAAACCTGTAGCCGCGTCAGTCACCGGTTTGCACGCGAGGTGGGGGAAAGTTATGCACCGTAGGGCCGCTGCGTTTGATCTCGCGCAGCATGAAAAGGTAAAGGCCCTCGACCTTGTCACGTGCCCAGGGCGTTTTACGTAAAAACTTCAGGCTGGACGCCACGCTGGGCTCGCTTTGAAAGCAGCGAATCGCGATGCGCTGGCCCAGCTCATCCCAGCCGTAATGCGTTGACAACGCAGTGACGATGGCTTCCAGCGTCACACCATGAAGTGGATCAGCGCTGGGCTGAACTGCTTTGGTCACTTGTTCTTCAGCTTGCCCCGCAGCGGCACCTGGGTGACGATGGTCGGGCGCACTGCGTCAGGTGACACAGACTTGGGTGGTGAGGTGTCTTTTTTTGGTTTTTTGACCATTTTGCTGGTGTTTTGTTGACCTTTTGCCATGACGTTCTCCTGTGGGTTAACTGTGAGTTTTAAAACTAAATTATGAGCGCAATTATCAATGCAACTTGATGCGTGGGCGGTGTGTGCGGTCAATCATTTCTGACAGGGTGATGAGTGCCGTTTTTTTAATCCCGCCCAAGGCCAGCTGGTGCTGTTTGTGCAGTGCCCAGTACATCAGCTTGGCAACCTGGCCTTCAATAAAAAAGCTGCCATGGCTCAAGCTGCCCATCAATGAACCAACTGACGAATATTCGGCCAGCGACACCAGCGAGCCCTGGTCGGTAAACACAAACGGCTTGGCAGGCTTGCCCGCCATCAGGTTCGGCAGCTCGCGCGTCAGGTACATGGCCTGCTGGTAGGCGGCCTGGGCACGCGGCGGCACCCACGTGCCATCGGGTTGCTGGCAGGCGGCGCAGTCGCCAAAGGCATAAATGCTGCTGTCCTGGCTGGTTTGCAAATTGCCGTTGACCATCAACTGGTTGAGTTTGCTGACTTCCAGCGGCTCGTTGCCACCCATCGTCTTTAATAAATCTGCGGCCTTGACGCCGGCCGCCCACACCGTCAGTGTGGATTGAATCACCTTACCGCTGGCCATTTTCAAGCTGTCTTCGGTGACTTCAATGACTTTTTCATTTGTATACACATCCACCGCAAGTTTGCGCAGCTCCCTTTCAGCCGCGTGGCCCAGGCGCTCGGGCAACTGCGCCAGCAAGCGCGGCCCGGCCTCGACCAGCACAATCTGCAGGTCCTTTTCAGGGTTGATGTTTTCAAAACCGTAGTTGCCCAGCACCCGCGCTGCGGCGTGCAGCTCGGCTGCCAGTTCGACCCCCGTGGCACCGCCGCCCACAATGGTGACGGTCAGCAGGCCACTGCCTTCGGCTCGGGGTACGGTTTGCGCGCGTATACAAGCGTTGATGAGCCGTTCATTGAATTGCTTGGCCGCCCGCGGGCTGTCGAGCTTGATGGTGTATTCTGCCGCGCCTGGTGTGCCAAAGTCATTCGTCTGACTGCCCACCGCAATCACCAGCGTGTCGTAGCTCAGTGACTGCGCCGGTGTGATCTCGCGGCCACTGTCGTCGTGGCTGGCGGCCAGTTGCACGGTTTTGCGTGTGCGGTCAATACCGCTCAGGCTGCCCAGGCGAAACTTGAAGTGGTTCCAGCGGGCTTGCGCGAGGTATTCAATTTCTTCGGCGTGGGTGTCAAAGCTGCCCGCAGCCAACTGGTGCAGCAGGGGCTTCCAGATATGGGTACGTACGGCATCCACCAGGGTGATGTCAGCCAGCCCCTTTTTTCCCAGGCGTTTTCCCAATTGGGTGGCCAGTGCCAATCCTCCCGCCCCTCCACCAACGATGACGATGCGCTGCATAAGACCCCTCGTGATTGTTTTGGCCATGTTAACTGGCACTTGAAGCGTCGGGTGTTTGGCCGCTGGTAAGCTCTGCGCTTCATGCAAAACCACAGCTTCAAAGAACTGACCCAATTGCCCAGCTATATGCGCTTGTGGTTTGCCAGGGTGTCGGGCACCATGGGCTCTCAAATGCTGATGGTGGCGGTTGGGTGGCAAATGTACGAGCTGACAGCCAGCGCCTGGGACTTGGGGCTGGTGGGCCTGTACCAGTTTTTACCCGCGCTGCTGCTGACGCTGGTGGCGGGCCATGTGGCGGACCGCCTGCACCGGGGCCGCATCATTGCTGCCTGTTTTGCATTGCAGGCATTGGTTGCTGCGCTATTGATAGCGGCTAATCTGGGCTGGGGTGCGGCTAGGCCCTGGGAGTCCCGTGAGCTGCTGCTGGGCTTGTCGGTGTTGCTGGGTGTGGCGCGGGCTTTTCAAATGCCTGCACAGCAGGCCTTGACCCCCATGCTGGTACCACCGGCCATGTTGCCGCGTGCAACAGCCTTCAGCTCTGGCGGCAACCAGGCGGCGGTGGTGGCTGGGCCTGCGCTGGGTGGCCTGATTTTTGTGGCTGGCGCAGCGGCGGTGTACATGACCTGCGCTGCGCTGTTTGTCGCGGCTTGCGCATTGATTTTTTTGGTGCGCTATGACCATGACCCGGCCCCGCACGAACCCGTGACGCTGCGCACGCTATTGGCGGGTGCTGAATTTGTGTGGCAACACAAGGCATTGCTGGGCGCAGTGTCGCTTGATTTGTTTGCCGTGCTGCTGGGCGGCGCTACCGCGCTGTTGCCCATGTTTGCCAAAGACATTCTGCACGTCGGCCCGTGGGGCCTGGGCCTGCTGCGTTCAGCACCCGCACTGGGTGCGGTCGTCATGGCCGTGGCGTTAACGCGATGGCCAATGTCGCGGCGTGTGGGCCACGCCATGCTGGCGGCGGTGGCTTTGTACGGCGTGTGCATGCTGGTGTTTGGCGTGTCTACCCACTTTGTGTTGTCGCTGGCCGCGCTGGCGGTGTCGGGCGGGGCAGACATGGTCAGCATTGTGGTGCGGCAAACACTGGTGCAGCTTGAAACCCCGAACGACATGCGCGGCAGGGTCAGCGCCATCAATTCGGTGTTTATTGGCGCATCCAATCAACTGGGCGAATTTGAATCAGGCGCCACGGCCGCGCTGATGGGGCCAGTGGGCTCTGTTGTGGCGGGTGGGGTGGGCACGCTGCTGGTGGCGGCGCTGTGGTTCAAGTGGTTCCCGTCGCTGGCACAGCGCGACCGGATGGTTAAAAACGATTAGGCTCATGCCGTTTTCATTTTGCGCCGTTGTCCCGAATGCGGTTCACATCAAACGCTGACACGCCAGTGGCCTGATTGCCCCAACTTCTTCGGATGTGCGTCAGCACCTCGGCCACATCGCTGTCGTTCAACACCAGCACAAAAGGCGGCATGCCGAAAGGGCGCGGGTTGCCTTGGGTCGCAGGCGCATAACCGCCGTTTAAGACAATCTGCACCAGGTTGGCTGTTTGCGGCATCAGCACTGCGCGGTTGCCTGCCAATGCCGGGTAGGCGTTCGGCACGCCTTTACCGTCATCACCATGGCATTGTGCGCAATGCTGTTCATACAGCTTGCTGCCGCGTGCTGTAGTTGTGCCTGGTGATGTTGATGCTGCTGTGGTGGCTGATGGTGGAAGAGCCTTCAAATACACAGCCATTGCGTTCAGGTCAGCATCGCTCCAGTGCTGCGTACTGCCCAGCACCACCTCTGCCATTGGGCCGTTGACGGACGCTTGCGCTGTCATGCCGGTTTTAAACAAAGCCTTGATGTCTTCAATGCGCCAGTTTTGCAAGCCGGCTTCATTGGGCGCAACCAGGGACGGTGCGTACCAGTTTTGCACCGGAATCAGCCCGCCTGCCAGGTTCAGCCCGTCGGTCGCGCCCAGCGCGTTGCGCGCCGCGTGGCAGGCGCTGCAATGGCCCAGGCCTTCTGTGAGGTAGGCGCCCCGGTTCCAGTCAGCGCTGCGAGTTGCATCAACCTGATAACTGCCGGATTTGAAGTACAGCGCGCGCCACACGGCCAATGCCGCTTGTGAGTTGTACGGAAAACGCAGCGTGTGCGCCTGGTTGGCTTGCGGCACGGCGGGCAAGCTTTTCAGGTACGCCAACAGCGCGTCTGAATCATCCCGCGTGACCAGCGTGTAGCTGGTGTAGGGGAAGGCCGGGTACAACATGCGCCCGTCTTTTGATTTGCCGTGGTGCATGGCACGCCAAAACTCGGCGCGTGTCCAGCTGCCGATGCCTGTGGCTGCATCAGGCGTCAGGTTGGTCGCATACACGCTGCCAAATGGCGTATCAATGGCCAAGCCTCCCGCATAAGGCGCGCCGCCACGCGCAGTGTGGCAGCCAGCACAGTTGCCCACCTGAGCCAGGTACGCGCCGCGCTCGGCGGTGCTGGTGGCGGCCAGGGGTGATTCAAGCAGCGCGTCGCCGCGTGTGTTCAGCAGCCACACTGCGGCGACTAAAACCGCCAGCAAACCGCACAGGCCAGCGAGTGCCTTGCTTAATTTGCTCATGGCCTGGCCGCGCTGCCGCAGTTGATGACTGCTTGCCTTGCTGCCAATGGCGGGGCGCTGCTGGCGGGCCTGGTATTGACGGGCAGCGGCTGCGCCACCAGGTAGCTGCTGGCGGCGTTGATGTCCTCGTCCGTCAGCAGCGCGACCACAGCCTTCATGCAGTCGGGCGCATGGGCGCGGCGCTTGCCGGTCTTCCAGGCACCTAGCTGCGCATTCAGGTAGTCACGCGGCAGGCCCAGCAGGCCGGGCACGTTGGGTGCCACGCCTGTCATGGCGCTGCCGTGGCATTGCACGCAGGCCGGTATGCCGCGCGCCGGTTCGCCCTGCAAGATCAGTTGCTCGCCGCGCGCCATCACTGCGGGACTGATTTTTGATTTTTCAGGCGCGGGGTAGGGGACCTGAAGGTTTGCAAAGTGTTGCGCCATCTCCATCAGGTAGGCATCTGTCAATGGCGTAATCAGTTGCGTCATCAGCGCGTAGTGGCGCTTGCCGTCCCTGAAGTTGACCAGCTGGTTGTACAGATACCCCGCAGGCTTGCCCGCCAGCCGTGGGTAGTAGCCGTCAGGCGCAGCGCGGCCTTGCGGGCCGTGGCACGCCGTGCAGGCCAGCGTGCGCTGGGCCATGTCGTCTTTGAAGCTGGGTGTTGCGCTTGTGGCGTTGGCTGACAGGAAAGCCAGGCAGATGGTTATCAGCCAGCGCGAAAGAAGGGTTTGCATCAGGGTGGTGGTCATAAAAATTTGACCAGCACGCATGTCAGTCGTCTGAATTTTGCCTCAAGGCGCTTTTCAGCGAAGCGCAGGCTTTAAAAAGCCTTTTTTGAGCAGATTTTGATCATTTTTAGGCATATTTTATGCCTGTAGCCCAATAAATTCGGGTGCGAGCAGCTATTTATTTGATAGTGTTGATCAACCAGTAAGCCAGTCTGCCACCTGCTCGCAAACCCACGGCCCATCGTCATGCGGCAGGTCGTGCCCCGCCCACGGGTGAACCTGATGCGGCACCTGCCAGGCGGCAGCCAGTTGGGTTGAGCACAACGGGCTGACCAGCTGGTCGGCTATGGATGACAACACCAGCGCAGGGCAGCGCGGCGTTTGCGCTGCGCAGGCAAAGCGCGCAGCGGCCAGCAACTGTCGCAAGGCATTGGCGCTGCCAACGGGGGCGCTGCGCCGTATATGCTGCCAGGCCATCAGGTCTGCATCGCGATGGGCAGCGTGGTTGCAGGTGATGCGGTGGATGCTGCGTTCGGCATAGTCTGCATCACCCCAGCGCGCAGCCAGCGCCAGCAGGGGTAACCATTGGCCAGGCTGCAACCTCTGCGCGATGCCGCTAAAGGGCCGCATGCTGGTATTGATCAGCACCAGGCGGCTGACTTCATCCGGGTAGCGCTGCGCCCAGCAGGTGGCGACCATGCCGCCCAGCGACATCGCCAGCAGCGCATAAGGCGGTTGGATGCCCTGGGCCAGCAACTGTTGGCGCGAAAACGTGACGATGCCCTCTACCGTCACGGGTGATACATGCGCATTGAATTCACCGTTGCCCGGCAGGTCTAGCGCTGTGACATGGGTTCGTTCCAGCTTCGCTTGAAACTGCGAAGTAAAGCTCCCCCAATGCCTTGCCTCACGCGTCAGGCCACGTAAAAAAATCCAGTGTGTGGCTTGTGTCACAGCACCCGCCTTGGCCGCCAGTAAGACATGGCCAACTGCTGTAGTTCGGACCTGCGTTCGTCAGGTGGCAACCATCGCGGCGCCGCAAAGGCCGCTCGGGTCAAAAAGTCCAGCAGATCCGCATGACGGCGCAGCACCCGCTTGATGCGATGCGCCTTGATCGGGTTAAAAATACCGTGACGCGAAAACAGTTGGCGCGGATTTTTGCGAATCCACAGCCACGAGCCCAGCTCCAGTGTCATGGGTAAAAACACGTTGCCAGCCGGTGCTTCGTCATAGGCGTGGTCCCACAGGTCACCGTGCAGCAGGTACTGGTTGCTTTGCGGTTCAAAGCTGTAAGTGTGGTGCGGGTGGGATTGTTCCAGCATGGTCTTCAGTGCAAACATTTCAGGCAGGTGCGCCATCATGCGCCGCGACTTCGCATACGGAAACCAGATGCTGTCGTCAAACCCATAACCCGAATGGCAGTCAAGCGCCAGACTAAAGGGCCTGTTGGCCAACTGTTCGCGCACCACCGCCAGCAGCGCCGCGCTTTCAGCTTGCATAGGCGCACCGGGCTTGCCGCAGTACCACGGCAGCAGCGGGCTGATGGTTTGCCCACCGGCCAAAAACGGCACACGCTCTTCAGCGCGCTGCGGCGCGTTGCGCATCAGGTCAACCCCCTGCGGATTGGCCCGCTTGTGCGCCCACATACCGCCCGGGTTGACGATGGGCATAAAGACCAGACGAACCTTTTCAAGCTGGCGGTGCAGCAGTTCGTCCCATTCCAATCTGAAAAGCAGCGCCCGCATGTAGTGCAGGACGACCTGCGTACCAATACGCTCCAGCCCGTGAATACCGCCGAAAAACCCGACCACGGGGGCCAGAGGGTCGCGTGAACCAATGCTGGCGGTAAAGACCGGAAAGACGGGAAATGGTGGGCGGCGGGTGTGCACCTCACACACGGTTTGAATCTCAAAATGCGCAGCACCTGCCCGCAAAATTGTTTTGAGTTCTTCATGCTCACCAAAAGTGGCGGTGGTGTCTTGCGTGCCTGCGAGGGTGAGAAGATTGGTGGTGGATTGGAAGATGGGGGACGGAAGCGGCATGCGTCCATCCTGACAGGCTTGGGTGACGGTTTGATGTCGGGTTTTGACTCCGTTAGCTCAGCGACTGACCAGTTTTGTTGATTTACATAGGTAACGTATGCGTTACCATTGAATGTGGCGATCTAAGCAAAAAGAGTAAAGCAAATGGCATTCAGCAGAAGTTTTAAAGAAACTGTTATTTACCGCGTGCAAAACGATTCATCTTTTGCACAATCGCTGTTGGACGAAGCTGCAACTTTGTTTTTAAACGGCGAGCCTGAGACTGCTCGCTTGATACTGCGCGACCTGGTGAATGCCACCATCGGCTTTGAGCAACTCGCAACGGTGACAGCCAAGCCAAGCAAGAGCCTGCACAGAATGTTGTCACCTACTGGCAACCCCAGCATGGACAACCTGGCTGCTATTTTTCTTGCGGTGCGTGAGCGGCTTCACGTTACCCTGCAGGCGCATTCTGTGGCGGTTTGATGTCGTTCATAGTGGGTGCAATAAGCGAAAGCGTTGTTTCGGTATCTTCTTTTATGAGAGGTATAGTCAAAACATGATTTTTTTGGTCGAGAATTGCTCCAAAATCAGAACAAACCGAATCTTGCAGGTTGCCGGGTTTGTCGCTCTTTTTAATGGAGCAAACTATTGAAGCGAGGCAAGGTCAGATGCCAGTTTTTTCAGGGGAATTCGCCATGTTATGTTGCAGCGCTTTGCGGTATAAATTACTACAAGGGCTTCCCAATAGAGGTCAAGCAATTTCCCAACAAAGTTGAACCGCGTGAGCGATTGAACTTTGCATCATCTGATTTAATTTCCACCTTCAGCGATCAGTTGCGTCGCACAGCAGGCAAGAGGTCCGGACAGCGAAACTACAAACGGTCATTAATGCAGGCCAGGCCTGCGGACCCTGATGAAAGACGCACGTGGGGGACTCATTCGTTAGCCGAGCACACCAAAGGTGTCTCCGTAATGTATTCAGTCACTCCCCACGCAGGTCCAACCTTTTGCACATCAACGCTAGCGTCACACGGTGGTGGAAACGAAATTGAGATCTACTTTATTCAAACCGGTAGCCGAAACGCGTCCCCGCGATGCAGCACCGCCCAACACATACGCGCATTCTTGGCAGCGATGGCCACGACAGCACGCCAGTAACCTCGCCGCTCTGCCAGCGCGATCGCCCATTTGCTAACCGGGTCGGCCTTACCTTTGGCCGCCATCAGAACGGAGCGTGCGCCCAGCACGAGCAACGAACGCAAATACGGGTCACCCGCCTTTGTGATGTGTCCCAACCTCTGTTTGCCGCCCGAGCTGTACTGTCCGGGCACAAGACCTAGCCAGGCGCTGAGCTGGCGACCGTTTGAGAAGTCACGCCCACGGCCAATGGTGCTGACCAGTGCCGTAGCGGTGGTCGGTCCCACACCCGGCAACTGCATGAGTTGCTGCACAGCGGTATCGGCCTTGGCGAGGCTGGCAATATGCCCGTCGTACTGCGCAACGCGTTCATCCAGGCGGCTCACTTCACTGAGCAAGTCACCCACAACCGTATTGACCCAACCCGGCAAATCTTCGAGGTGTTGCAAAGCTTCACGGCGAACGACCGCAGCCTTCAAAGGAAGAACGATGCCGAACTCTGAGAGCAGGCCGCGAATGCGGTTAAGCGTGGCCGTGCGCTGCTCAATAAACCCCTGGCGGGCACGGTGCACGAGTAGTTGACCTTGCTGCTCCAGCGTCTTGACGGGTACAAAGCGCATATTGGGTCGGCTAACGGCCTCGCAGATGGCTTGCGCGTCGGCTGCATCGTTCTTGCCTTGCTTTCCAGACAAACGGTACGGCGTCACGAATTTGGGTGCCATCAAGCGAGGCATATGGCCAAACCGTGCGAACTCGCGTGCCCAGTGGTGCGCGCCAGTGCATGCCTCCATGCCTATGAGGCAAGGCGGGAGCTTGGCAATCAATTCGAGAAGCGCTGCTCGCTTGACGGCCGGACGCACCAACACTGGCTTACCTGTCTCATCCACGCCATGGACGGCAAAGACGTTCTTGGCGAGATCAATTCCGATGGTGATAATGGCCATGATTTCTCCTTCAAGGTGAGTTAATGAACAGGTTGACCTCTCCATCTTGGCACTTTGATGCCGCTCACCGCAAGTGTCACGACTCGCGGCTGGCTTGGGATTGGGAAGTCCCTTTCATTCGTTAGACCTCTCTCGGGCCTCCATGCGCATCCACCATCTTGTCTTTCTAATGGCGTCTGGTCTTTGCGTTGGTCTGGCGCCTGCAGCGCAGCGGGAGGACTGCTACCGCGAGCTCGGGTATTCGATTTTTTACGAACCGGATGGCCAAGACATTCAGATGACATGCGATGTGGATCGCAGGCTGGAACGGCACAAACCCAGCATGAAGGCCTTCGCCGCAGAGTGCAGATCTGCGATGTTGCGGCTGGCTCGTGAACTGACGGAAGATCACGCCGGCGGCATCCAGCCGATTCGCCCCGATCGAGTGCAGCTTGAGACTGAAATCCATCATCGCCGCGGTACCCACATCTGCCGCGCCTCGGTGCGGGTCTTCTACAAGCGCTGATCTGCGTGCAGTGCAGGCGGCTGAATACGAGGTCTAACATGACAATCGACACGGACCCACAACAGCAGGAGGCGGCTTCGCCGCATATGCTCGTGGTCCGGTCATCTCTACGTTAGGGAGTAAAACATCGAATTTCGTGCGTTTTTAGCTTAGTAAACAGGCTGTAGACCAACAAATTCGGGCGCAAGCAGCTACTAAATTAATAGTAATTCTCAGCCTGATTCAATCTGGCGACAGCCTCTCAAACCCCCAACCCAATCACCACATCCGACACCGGATACGCCACACAAGGCAAGATAAACCCTTCGCGCTTTTCCTCCAGGCTCAGCCCTGGCCAGGCTATGCGGTACGCCACCTCACCTTCAAGCAACTGACAAATACAGGTGCGGCAAGTTCCGTTTCTGCATGAGCTTTCCAGCTTCAAACCCGGCGTGCCCGCCAGCTCGGCAGCTTGCAGCAGAGGCATGTCTGCCGGGGCACTAAAGTGCACGTCGGTGTCGGAAATATGGGCGGTGTAGGTTGGCTCGTTTGTCATGTCGCTGCAAATTACAACATGCGCGACAATCGCGAGTTGTCTGTAACCCGTGAGTGATTTTTAATGCCCAGTTATTGCGTTCGACCTGCCGCCCCGCGCGATGCCAAAGCCATTGCTGAGATTCATGTGGCCACCTGGCAAGCTGCCTACCAGGGCCTGATACCTGACGAAGTGCTGAAAGCCATGACTACTGAAAAACGCCTGGCTTACTGGAAAGAAGCGATTGAATACAGTGACCCGCAAATCCTGGTGGCGACGGACGCCGACAAAGTGATTGGTTTTGTGGGTTTTGACCGCTCTCGCGACGCGGGCACCAAGTCCAGTGTCGGTGAAATTTGGGCCATGTACGTGACGCCGGCGCACTGGCGCAAGGGCGCAGGGCTGGCCCTGTGGGACGGCGCACGCGATGGCCTGAAAGAAGAAGGCTGCACGCAAGTCACGCTGTGGGTGCTGCTGGCCAACGCCGGAGCGCTAGAATTTTTTGAACATGCAGCGGGCTTCAAGCGTGACATGCCATCGCTTAAAACCACGGCGTTTGGCTCGGTGCGGCTGGAAGAGTTGCGCCTGAAGCGCCCGGTCGATTAAAACGACTCCCGGTTTTGTCCTACGGTCAGGCTGTGCCGCTTCGCACATGAGCTTGGCCGATTTCTTTTTAAAGTCATCAGGTCGCCGTATTTTTTTATCTCGGCGCTTAACCACTTTCTAAGGAACTCTCATGGAAAAAACCTCTACTTTTGTTGACGGCAACGGCGCAGGGGCCGTTCAGCGCGGCGTGGAATCAGCAGGTGATGCCTTGCACAGCGGCATTGACAGGGTGGTTGACCCGGCTCGTCATGCCATCGACAGCATGTCCAGCACAGCGCACAACACAATTGACAAACTTGCCACCAGTGCCAGCCACACAGCCCACCGGTTTGCCGACCAGACGAAACGCCTGACCGAGGCACCTGTCAAGGCATTTGAGAGCTCGAAATCATGGGTGCAAGAAAAACCGCTCGAAGCGGTAGGCGCAGCTTTGGCCGTTGGTTTTATTTTGGGCCGCTTGACCTCGCGTTGATTGGATGTCCCAACGCCTGACGACTTTAAACCGCCCAAGGGCGGTTTTTTAACGCACGGCACACCACGCATTAAAGAAACCGATGGCTACCAGTTTATTTTTACTCATTGATGACATTGCCAGCGTCCTGGACGATGTGGCCTTGCTGTCAAAAGTGGCGGCCAAAAAAACCGCAGGCGTGCTGGGGGACGATCTGGCGCTGAATGCCCAGCAGGTAGCAGGCGTGAAGGCCGAGCGTGAACTGCCGGTGGTCTGGGCGGTGGCCAAAGGCTCGTTCATCAACAAGGCGATTCTGGTGCCGTCGGCCCTGGCCATCAGCAGCTTTGCACCCTGGGCTGTGACGCCGCTGCTGATGGCGGGCGGCGCATACCTGTGCTTTGAGGGGTTTGAAAAGCTGGCCCACAAGTACCTGCACAGCAAGTCTGAGCAAGCCGCAGAGCATCAGGCACGTGTGGCCTCACTGTCAGACCCGGCGGTTGACCTGGTGGCGGTTGAAAAAGAAAAAATCAAGGGTGCGGTACGTACCGACTTTATTTTGTCGGCAGAAATCATTGTGATTACTTTGGGTACGGTGCAGGCCAGCCCGTTCATCACGCAGGTCAGTGTGCTGACCAGCATTGCCGTACTGATGACTGTGGGTGTGTATGGCCTGGTGGCGGGCATTGTCAAGCTTGACGATGGCGGGCTTTACCTCAGCCAGTTCGACGGGGAGAGTGCATGGCGTTCGTTTCAACGCAGTTTTGGCCGGGGCATTTTGTGGCTGGCACCGTGGCTGATGAAGGGTTTGTCAATTGCTGGCACGGCTGCCATGTTTTTGGTGGGAGGCGGCATTTTGACGCACGGCATCACCCCGCTGCACCATGTGATTGAGCAGTTCACTGCAAAAATGAGTGGAGCCTTGGCCGTCATGGCGCCTTTGCTAATAGACGCAGTGGTGGGCCTTGTTACAGGCGGTTTGGTGCTGCTGCTGGTTACGCTGGTCAAGCGTTTTCGCAGCCGAATCTAGGGTGTTTTCAGCGACGGGCGCTCTCATCTGTTAAAACAGATGATTCATTTTTTTACTCGCTCTTTTGATGACCACCCCAAACGCTACGATTCCCACGCCTGATTCGGCCACACCCGTTCTTCAATGGACTGAAGACAAACAGGTTAGAGCCGCACTGTGGCGCTCCGAGCGCGGCGCAGCACCACCCAAGCGCGTGGTGCTGGCTGACGACACCCTGAGTGCTGACAGCGCCTACCGCCAGGCCTGTGAGGGCACGGGGCTGCTCTGGCGGGGGGACTTTCAAAATGCGCGGCTGCTGCTGCAGGCACTGGCCCGGCGCATTGACAAGCCGCCCAAAGCGTCAAAAACGGCCAAGATGGGGCGCAAAAAAGCCCTGGCCCAGGCGGAGACGGGCGCACCCCCTGGTGAGGCCTTTCACCTCTACCGCCAAGCCAAGGCCCAGCGCGCAAGGGTGCTTGGCATGGTGTTGATTGAGTTTGCTGGCAATTACGCCATCGGTTTGCGCCGCGCACCGGATGCAAAACAGGCTTGTACCGAAGCCTGGGGGCCTGTTGATGATTCAAGCGAGTCAAGTGGAACAAGCGTTGCCTCGCTGCGTGAACTGATGGGCATCATCAGCGCACATGAGTGGCGCAAGAAGGGCGTTGAAATTCCGGCGCTCACCTTAAGCGGCGCAACGGTTGCCAAGGCTGCGCCAAACAACCGTATCTACCCGCATTACGGCGTGTTTTCGCCTGTGCGGGGTGAGTATGTTGACCTGGTGGCCAAAGCGCCTTTGCCCACAAAGCGTCCCGCAAAATTCGTCGCCTTCGACATTGGTACGGGCACAGGCGTGCTGGCCGCCGTGCTGGCTTTGCGTGATGTTGACCAGGTGGTGGCCACTGATCAGGACGAACGCGCTCTGGCCTGCGCCAAAGAAAACATTTACAAGCTGCGTTTGCCGAATCCGGTCAAAGTGATGCAGGCTGATTTGTTTCCTGAAGGCCTGGCATCAGTGATTGTCTGCAACCCGCCGTGGCTGCCCGCCCGGCCAGGCTCGCCGCTGGAGGGCGCTGTATATGACGAAGGCAGTCGCATGCTGCTGGGCTTTATCAAGGGCCTGGCGGTGCACCTGGCACCGGGAGGTGAAGGCTGGCTGATTTTGTCTGACCTGGCCGAACATTTGGGCCTGCGCACACGCGCTGAATTGCTGGCGGCGATTGCTGCCGGCGGCTTGAAGGTTGTTGGCCGGATGGATGTGAAACCTGAGCATCCCAAGGCTTTGGATGCGACCAATCCGCTGGCCGAGGCGCGTGCAAAAGAGGTCACGTCGCTATGGCGATTGGCCGCCATTTAAAAAATGATACTTCTCGCCCCGATGGAGGGCCTGCTTGATTTTGTGCTGCGCGACATTTTGACCCGCGTCGGCGGCATTGACCGCTGCGTGTCCGAGTTCATCCGCATCACCGACCAGCTGCTGCCTGAGCGCGTCTTCACCCGCATCGTGCCTGAGCTGCTGAGCGGTGGCCGCACCTTTGCAGGCGTGCCGGTGCGGGCCCAACTGCTCGGGTCTGACCCGGCTTGCATGGCCGACAACGCCGCGCGGCTGGCCAGCTTGGGACCTGCGGGCATTGATTTGAATTTTGGCTGCCCCGCCAATGTGGTGAACCGCCACGGCGGCGGTGCGGCGCTGCTCAAAGAACCCGAAACCATTCACGCCATCGTTGCCGCCGTGCGCCGCGCCGTGCCTGCGCACATGCCGGTGTCGGCCAAGATGCGGCTAGGTTACCTGGACGATTCACGCGCGGTTGAATGCGCTCTGGCGATTGCCAGCGGAGGTGCAGACGAGATGGTGGTGCACGCCCGCACCAAAGCCCAGGCTTACCGGCCCCCTGCCTACTGGGAGCGCATTGCCGACATTCGGGCCGCCGTCAGCATTCCCGTCGTGGCCAATGGCGAAATATGGACGGTGGATGACGCACGCCGCTGCCGCGAAGTATCAGGCTGCGACATGCTGATGATCGGGCGCGGCGCGGTGGTGGACCCGGGGCTGGGGCTGGCGATCAAGGCATCTGGCAGCAACACGGCAACTGATGCCGTGACCTGGGCGCAGTTGCTGCCGCTGGTGCTCGACTTCTGGCACATCGTTACTACCCGGCTCGACAACAAAGCCCAGGCGGGGAGATTAAAGCAATGGCTGAATTTTTTAAGGCGGCGCTTTCCGGAAGCCGAAGTCGCCTACCAGGCCCTTAAAACCATCAACAGCCCGGCAGTGGTAGATGAATGGCTGAAACGCCAACTTCAGCATGCAGCACCTTAAAAGCACCCAAAAACCATCAAAAATAACCATTTTTAGGTGTTAAAAATCCCTGTAGCCCAATGGATTCGGGCGCAAGCAGCTACTAAAATAGTAGCAATTCAATTGACTTGCAACGCTATTTTTTAAATCCCACATCACCAAACCAGGTCGTCACGTGGTCGTTGGTGTTGTCGCTGTCATTACCCACCGATATGCCCGTGATGGCGGGGGCGTCAAAGCCAAAAGCGCGTTTGAAGTCTTCTGCCACATCGCGCGTTTCCGTGCGCCACTGCCCCACGGTTTCTGGCCCGCTTTGCAAAACAATTTTGCGCAGCTGCCGGGTAAAGGGGCTCCAGGCGGTGTAGCCCACGCGGTGCTTGTTGTCCCACACGTAGCACAGGGCGGCGGTGGGCACATCCACGCCGGCAATGCTGCTGGCCAGCCTGATTTTGGTACGG
>JANOWR010000037.1:0-3997 GCA_031417995.1 Polaromonas sp.
CCCCCAAACATGAAATACAAAGGGTCATTGATCAGCGTACCTGCCGCCCGCGTGCCGGTGTGCAGCGCCGCCATGGCCATGAACGGCTTGTATGCAGAGCCGGGCGGATAGGTGCCGCGCAGCGCCCGATTCAAGAGCGGCTTGTCAGGCGATTCGTTCAGGGCTTGCCAGCTCTCGGTGTCAATGCCGTCCACAAACAGGTTGGGGTCAAATGTGGGCTTGCTGACAAAGGCCAGCACGTCGCCGGTTTTGGGGTCAATGGCCACCAGTGCCCCGCGCCTGTCGCCAAACATCTGTTCAATCAGGTGCTGCAGCTTGATGTCTATCGACAGCATGACGGTGTCACCCGGTGTGGCTGGGCTGGTAGCCAGCTTGCGCACCGCACGGCCACCGGCAGACGTCTCTACCTGGTCAACACCCGTGGTGCCATGCAGTTGCTGCTCAAAGCTTTGCTCTACACCCAGCTTGCCGATGTAGTCGGTGCCCCGGTAATTGCCTTCATTGTCGCTGCCGTCGATGGTTTCTTTTTCTTGCGCATTGATGCGGCCGATGTAGCCCACCACATGGCTGCCCAGCTCGCCATACGGGTAACTGCGAAACAGCCGCGCCTTGATATCCACACCGGGGAAACGAAAGCGCTGTGCGGCAAAGCGGGCCACTTCTTCGTCTGTCAGGCGGGTGCGAATCGGCAGCGATTCAAAATTTTTGGATTCTTCGCGCAACCGTTTGAAGCGCCGTTTGTCACGCAGCTGAATGTCAATGACCGTGCCGAGTGCGGCAATGGTGTCGTCAAGATTGGCAATTTTTGAAGGCGTGATCTCCAGCGTGTAAGCCGAGTAATTGGTGGCCAGCACGATGCCGTTGCGGTCCAGAATCAAACCACGATTTGGCACAATGGGCACCACCGCCGTACGGTTGTTTTCGGCCTGCTCGTTCAGGTCAACATGGCGGTACACCTGCAGGTAAACCAGCCGCGCTGCCAGCAGCGAAAAGCAGCACAGTACCACCAGGCTGGCCACCAGCACCCGCGCACGAAAGCGCGACAGGTCGGCTTCAACGTTGCGTAGCTCTGTCATCTATGTATGCCCCCACGGTCGCTCACTTCGTGTAGCTCCCTGCCCCCCGAGGGGGCCGCTGCGCCTGCGGCCTGGCAAAGCCAGTTCCGCGGCCCCTGCTGGCAATTCGGGGAAAGCTTGGGGGTCATATCAAAGGGGACGATTTTCATCTGGGTTGGGCGCTCTGCGTTGCGGCACCAGCAGCAAGACGCTGACCACGGGCCACAGCAATGACTCGACCAGCGGTGCCAACAACATGACCCAGCCGGGGAAAGTGCCCCCACCCATCAGGCGAATGATCAGCTCTACCCCGTGCGCTACCGCAAACAGCGGCAGCACCTGGAGCGCCTGCGAGGGCACTGAAAACCACAGCAGGCGGCGGTGAATCATGGTGGCAAAAAAACTCAGGGCGGTGTAGCTCAGCGCATGCTGGCCCAGCAGCGACGACTGGTGCACGTCCATGCCCAGCCCGAACATGAAAGCCAGGCCAATGCCCACCCGCAGCGGCTGGTGCACGTTCCAGAACACCAGCACCAGCGCCATGAAGTCAGGCATCCACGGCACACGCCCCAGCGGCAGCATGTTCAGCAGCAGCGCAACTATCAGGCTGGCCCAGATAAACAGCGGGTTGGCTGGCAGCAGCAGTTGCTGGCCTGATCGCATGATCATGGTGTCAAGCCTTGCATGATCATTTTGCAGCGCCTTTTTTGTGGCTGACCACGGGCTCGGGCGCATCAGGGCGTGGCGCAATCCGGCCCGATATCGGCGTGACCACCATCACATGCCGCGCGCCAGTGACCAGCGCTTGCGGGGTGCAATAGATTTTGGCAAAAGCGGATTCTGCGCGGCGTTCAATCTTGCTGATTTTTGCCACCGGCAGGCCAGGCGGGTACACCCCATCGACACCGCTGGTGGTCAGCAAGTCACCTTGCTGAACGTCTGAATTGCTGCCCATAAAACGCAGCTCTAGCCCGCTACCCGAGGTCGCCGCAGACGGGTCCCCATAGGCCACGCTGCGCGCACCAGTACGCACGTTAAGCACAGGGATCGCCAGCTCGCGGTCAGTCACCAGCGTGACCTCACTGACCAGCGGATGCACCCGCGTGACCTGGCCCAGCACGCCTGATTCGTCCAGCACAGGGGAGCCCAGCTCAACGCTTTGCAGCAGGCCTTTGTCGATGATGATTTTGCGCGTGTAGGGGTCGGCTGCGTCGTACAACACTTCTGCCGCCATGACGGTAGCGGCCAGTTGCTCGCGCAGCCCCAGCAGCTTGCGCAGGCGGCTGTTTTCTTGCAACAGTTGCTCGACCTGCCCGGCACGCAATGACTGAAGGGCGAGTTTTTTACTGGCCAGCTCGCTGCTCGAATTGGCCTGGCTCAGTCCCGTGAAGTAAGCTGCGCTGCCTTGCACGGCGCGTACGGGCTGCCTGGCCAGCCATTGCACCGGGTACATCGCGGTGGCCAGTGCGGCGCGTATCGGCTGGGTGATGCGAAAACGCACGTCGGCGACCATTAAAAACAGCGACAACGCGCTGAAAACCATCAGCTTTGAAAGTGCAGAAGGCCCCTGTTTAAAAAACGGTGGGGGAGAGCGGTCAAGGGTTCCTAAAGGCATGTGGGCCCATGTTCTGCTACCTCAGAATCCACTTATTCCGATGTGAAAATCGAACCCAGGCGGTCCATGCGCTCCAGCGCCATGCCGCAACCGCGCACCACGCAGGTCAGCGGCTCTTCGGCCACCAGCACCGGCAAGCCGGTTTCTTCGGCCAGCAGCCTGTCCAGGTCACGCAACAGTGCGCCGCCGCCGGTCAGCATCATGCCCCGGTCGGCAATGTCTGCACCGAGTTCTGGCGGGGTTTGCTCGAGCGCATTTTTAACGGCGCTCACAATGTTGTTCAGCGGGTCAGTCAGCGCTTCCAGAATTTCGTTGCTGGAGATGGTGAAGCTGCGCGGCACGCCCTCGCTCAGGTTGCGGCCTTTGACTTCCATCTCCTTGACTTCAGAACCTGGGAAGGCCGAGCCGATGTTTTTCTTGATGGCCTCAGCCGTTGGCTCGCCAATCAGCATGCCGTAGTTGCGGCGAATGTAGTTGATGATGGCTTCGTCAAACCGGTCACCACCGACGCGCACACTGCCTTTGTAGACCATGCCGCCCAGCGAGATCACACCGACTTCTGTGGTGCCGCCACCAATGTCCACCACCATCGAGCCGCTGGCCTCGCTGACGGGCAGGCCAGCGCCAATGGCGGCTGCCATCGGTTCTTCAATCAAAAACACATCGCGTGCGCCAGCGCCCAGAGCGCTTTCACGAATGGCGCGGCGCTCTACCTGGGTCGAGCCACAAGGCACGCAAATGATGATGCGCGGACTGGGCTTGAAGAAGCTGCGCGGGTGCACCATTTTGATGAACTGCTTGAGCATTTGCTCGGTCACGGTGAAGTCGGCAATCACGCCGTCTTTCATCGGGCGAATCGCCTCAATGTTGCCGGGCACTTTGCCCAGCATGGCCTTGGCTTCATGGCCCACGGCCTGAATCGTCTTGCGGCCTTGCGGGCCGCCTTCGTGACGAATGGCAACGACAGACGGTTCATCAAGCACAATGCCGCGATCGCGGACATAAATCAGGGTATTGGCGGTGCCAAGGTCAATGGCCAGGTCGGTGGAAACGTACCGACGGAAAGCTTCAAACATGGTCAAAAGTCCGGTTAGGGCCTGCGCAAATCGGTGTTGTGCAAGCGCTTTTGTAATGAATATGTGAGCACGACATCAAAGCCAGACCTTATGCAAAACCCGTTTCAAGCACTAAAAAGCGCGTAAAGGGTGCAACCAGCCTTGATTTCACACCAAAGGCAGGATAATAACGCATCCCCCCCAAGGCAATCCCGCTTTTACAGGCAGATTCGCTCTTGGTTACACCTGATTCCAGCTGTTTTTTATCTTTG
>JANOWR010000038.1:0-2767 GCA_031417995.1 Polaromonas sp.
TGTGTGGGTTGAGTGCGGTCACCAGCATCAGCGATGCGCCCACCAGTTCGGCAATGCGTTCACGATTCGGCTCAATGCCCACGGCGCAGTGGTCGTTAAAGCTGTTGATGCCATCGGCCAGCAAACGCACACTCTGTAAAACATTATGCGCAATCATGGGTCTGAACACATTGAGCTCAAAGTTGCCCGACGCACCGCCAAAATTGATCGCCACATCGTTGCCAAACACCTGCGCACACAGCATGGTCAGCGCCTCGCTTTGCGTGGGGTTGACCTTGCCCGGCATGATGGACGAGCCGGGTTCGTTTTCAGGGATGCGCAACTCACCAATACCACTACGCGGGCCGCTGGCCAGCCAGCGAATGTCGTTGGCTATTTTCATCAGGCTGGCCGCCAGTGTTTTAAGCGCGCCGTGGGCGTGTACCAATGCGTCGCATGATGCGAGTGCTTCAAACTTGTTGGGCGCGGTGATGAATGGCAGCGCCGTTAAATCGGCCAGTTCAGTTGCCACCGCTATGGCATAGCCCTTGGGTGCGTTCAAACCTGTGCCCACTGCTGTGCCGCCCAAAGCCAGCTCGTACAAATGGGGCAGCGCCGCATGGATGTGCTTTTCGGCATGTTCCAGTTGGGCTACGTAGCCTGAAAATTCCTGCCCCAGCGTGAGCGGTGTGGCGTCCTGAAGGTGTGTGCGGCCAATTTTGACGATGCCATCAAAATTTTTTGCTTTTTGCGCCAGCGTCGTGCGCAGCTTTTCAATGGCAGGCAAGAGTTTTTCAGTGATACCGACAACTGCCGCAATGTGCATGGCCGTGGGAAACACATCGTTCGACGACTGGCTGCGGTTCACGTCGTCATTCGGATGCACCAGACGCCCTTCCCCGCGCGGCCCACCCATCATCTCGCTCCCGCGATTGGCCAGCACTTCGTTGACGTTCATATTGCTTTGTGTGCCTGAGCCGGTTTGCCACACCACCAACGGAAATTCATCAGTGTGCTGCCCAGCAATCACCTCATCAGCCGCTGCCACGATGGCTTGTGTGATGGCTTCACTTTGCAAACCCAGCGCGTGGTTGACGATGCTGGACGAGCGCTTGATTTGTGCCAGCGCACGAATGATTTCACGCGGCATCAGCTCGCCCGAAATATCAAAGTTTTGCAGCGACCGCTGGGTTTGCGCACCCCACAGCTTGTCGGCAGGTACGTTGACAGGGCCAAAGGTGTCGTGTTCAGTTCGCGTTGTCATGATTTTTTGACCTGTCAAAATAGCGGGTTGTATCGACCGCCGTAAAAACTCCTTATCCCACGAAACACCCCCCATGACAATCATCAAACAAGCCGACCTGATTGAATCCATCGCCGCCGCGCTGCAATACATCAGCTACTACCACCCGGCCGACTACATTGCCCACCTGGCGCGCGCCTACGAGGCCGAGCAAAGCCCCGCCGCCAAAGACGCGATTGCACAAATTTTGACCAACAGCAAAATGAGTGCGACGGGCCAGCGCCCGATTTGCCAGGACACCGGCATCGTCAATGTGTTTTTAAAAATCGGCATGGACGTGCGCTGGGAAGGCTTTACCGGATCAGTTGACGACGCCGTCAATGAAGGCGTGCGCCGTGGCTACAACCACCCCGACAACACGCTGCGTGCCTCGGTGGTTGCTGACCCGCAATTCGACCGCAAAAACACCAAAGACAACACGCCTGCCGTGATCAATACCGAGCTGGTGACGGGCAACAAAATTGAAATTACCGTGGCAGCCAAAGGCGGCGGCAGTGAAAACAAAAGTAAGCTGGCGATGCTGAACCCCGGAGACAGCATTGTGGACTGGGTGCTGAAGACCGTGCCCACCATGGGCGCTGGCTGGTGCCCGCCGGGCATGCTGGGCATCGGCATTGGCGGCACGGCTGAAAAAGCCATGCTGCTGGCCAAGGAAAGCCTGATGGAAGACCTGGACATGTACGAGCTGCAGGCCAAGGCCAAATCAGGTGCTGCGCTGACCAAGGTAGAAGCCCTGCGCATCGAGCTGTTTGAAAAAGTCAACGCGCTGGGCATAGGCGCGCAAGGCCTGGGCGGCCTGACAACAGTACTGGACGTGAAAATCAATAAGTACCCGACCCACGCCGCAGGCAAACCGGTGGCGATGATCCCCAACTGCGCGGCCACCCGCCACGCCCACTTTGTGATGGATGGCAGCGGCCCGGTGTACCTGACGCCACCACCGCTTAGCACCTGGCCTGACGTGAACTGGACACCCGACTACGTCAAAAGCAAAGCCGTGAACCTGAACACGCTAACCAAGACCGAAGTCGCCAGCTGGAAGCCCGGCGACACGCTGCTGCTGAGCGGCAAAATGCTGACCGGCCGCGACGCGGCACACAAACGTATTGGTGACATGCTGGCCAAAGGTGAGCCATTACCCGTTGACTTCACCAACCGCGTGATTTACTACGTGGGCCCGGTGGACCCGGTGCGTGACGAAGCCGTCGGCCCGGCAGGCCCCACCACCGCCACCCGCATGGATGGGTTTACCGAAATGATGCTGGCCAAGACAGGCCTGATCAGCATGATCGGCAAGGCCGAGCGCGGCCCGGTGGCGATTGAGGCGATCAAAAAACACCAGAGCGCCTACCTGATGGCCGTCGGCGGCGCCGCGTACCTGGTGTCCAAAGCCATCAAACACGCCAGAGTGGTGGGCTTTGCCGACCTGGGCATGGAAGCGATTTACGAGTTTGACGTGGTGGACATGCCCGTCACGGTGGCGGT
>JANOWR010000039.1:0-59646 GCA_031417995.1 Polaromonas sp.
TTCGTCCCCGACGATATGGTGGTCGGCGATGTCGGTGATGGCTGGAACATGGTCACCGGCGAACTGGCCTACGAGCGCGCAGGCCCCGACCGCTACCTCAGCGCCCACCAGCTCCTGCTCAGCGCGATCCGCGAGGCCGGCACCGAGCCCGGCGCGCGCGATGCCAACGACCTGGGCCGCCTGGTGGCGCATCTGGCGACGCTGCGCCGCATCTCGTCGTCGATCGCGGGCATGCTTGAGCGCGGGGAGCAGCCGGTGGTCGAAGCAGCCTTGCTCAAGGACATGGGAACGACCTTCGAGCGCGAAGTGCCTGAGGTCGTCCGCCTGCTGCATCCATTGGAGCCTGCTCTTGTCGGCGAGCGCGGGCTGGCGGCCACCGACGGTATCGACGCGATGCTGGGCGAAACTGTGCTGCGTGCTCCCGGGTTCACGCTTCGCGGCGGCACGCGCGAGATCCTCCGGGGAATGATTGCCAAAGGAATGGGGCTGCGATGAGCGATATCCGTAACGACCTGCTCGACACAGTGGACCGGCTGTGCGAGGAAAAGTGCACGCGCGCCGCGCTGGTGGCGGCCGAACAGGGCGAATGGCCGGCCGTGCTTTGGGACGGGCTGGAAGATCTCGGCCTGGTGCGCGCGCTGCTTCCCGAAGAAGCGCAAGGCTCGGGTCTCGAGTTTGACGACGCCATGGCCGTGTTGCGCCGCTGCGCCTACCACGCCGTGCCGCTACCGCTGGGCGAAACCATGCTTGCCGGACGCCTGCTGCTCGCGGCGGGCCTGCAGGTTCCGCGCGGCCCGATCACCGTGGTGCCCCCCGGCCGCGAATCGCTGGCCATTCGTATCGAAGGCGCGAGCGCCCGTGTATGCGGCTCAGCTGTCCGGGTGCCCTGGGCCAACGCGTGCGCCCATGCCGTTGTCGTGGGGCACGCCGAAAGCGGGCCGGTCATCGGCGTAGTGGCAACCGGCGGATGCGTCAGCGCGGTCCAGCGCAACCTGGCCGGCGAACCTCGATGCGACATGCATTGGACCGATGCGCTGCTGCTTTCGATGGCCCCGTTCCCCGGCGGTATCGAACGCCTGCGGGCCGAAGGTGCGCTGGTGCGCAGCGTGCAGATGGCTGGCGCACTCGAGCGCATCCTCGCCTACTCACTTCAGTATGCGAGCGAACGCGTGCAGTTCGGCAAGCCGATCGGCAAGTTCCAGGCGGTGCAGCACATGCTGGCCCTGCTGGCAGGACACTCGGCAGCAGCCGGTGCCGCCGCCGACATGGCAGTGGATGCATCGACTGGCGAAGCCGACGGCTTCGCGGTCGCGGTGGCAAAGTCGCGCACCGGCGAGGCCGCCGGAAAGGGTGCGGAAATCGCGCACCAAGTCCACGGCGCCATGGGGTTCACCCATGAGCACAACCTGCACCACTGCACGCGCCGCCTCTGGTCCTGGCGCGAGGAATTCGGTAACGAGAGCTTCTGGCAGGAAAGGCTTGGGCGGCAGGTCGCTGCCGCAGGCCCGCAGGCCCTCTGGCCGACGATCACAGCGCTTTGAAACGGGCAGCTCCCACATTTAACGAGGCAAAAGACATGACAGCTCCCGATAACGCCCGCTCCATCTACCAACCCACGCAGGAAGGCCTGTACTTCCCGCAGCGGCCTGTCTTCGAGACGGCGGCACAGGAGCGGCTGCATCGAAAGCAAAGGCTGGCGGCCGTGTGCCGTGTTTTCGCTCGCTATCGCTACGAATACGGTTTTGCCGGTCACGTGACGGTGCGAGACCCGGAGCGGCCGGATCACTTCTGGACCAACCCGTTCGCTATGGATTTCGGGCGCGTGAAGGTGTCCGACCTGCTGCTGGTCGATCATGAGGGAACGGTTGTAGAGGGTCGCTGGGCGGTCAACCGCGCCGGCTTCGTGCTTCACTCGGCCATCCACATGGCGCACCCCCACGTACTTGCCTCGTGCCACATGCACACGGTCAACGGCATGGCGTGGGCGTCACTGGGGCGGCCGCTCGACCCCATCACGCAGACCGCCTGCGGCTTCTACGGCGACCAGGCCATCATCACGGAGCAGGCTGGTGCCGTGGTGGTAGAAGGAGACGCGGGGAGGGACGTCGCGGCGGCGATCGGAGCCCACAAAGTGGCGATCCACCAGAACCACGGCTTGTTCAGCGTCGGTCGCGAGAGTGTGGACGAAGCCGCTTGGTGGTTCATCGCGCTCGAGCGCGCCTGCGAGATCCAGCTCAAGGCCGAAGCCACGGGGCACCCGGTTAAGCTGGTCGCACGCGAAGCCGCAGAGCACTCCCGCAAGCACCTTGCAACGCCTTTCATGGCGTGGCTGCATTTCCAGCCAATCTACGACGCGATCACGCGCTCCGACCCCGACCTTTTCGATTGAAAAACCCACGCGCCGAGCGCGCGGCTGGCTTGTGGCGCTACGCGTCGGGGGCGGCACTATTTGGCCGCAGGTCACGGTCACTGGTTTCTACGCCCGCCGCTGTGGGAGCTGACCACTGCTGACCCGAAACAGCCTTAGTTGCGCTAACGCGCAAACCCGCAGCCATGACGCATATATTCGGATGCTTGCGTCAGCTTGCGCAGGCTCAGGCGTTCAGATGCAAAAGCGCCAGTTCAGCATCATCAAAACCCGCTTTACGGCGTGCATCCAGATTCAATGGCCCCTTGATGCGCGGGGCACTGTACTGTTTGGCCAGCACCGCGTAGTGGGCCACCGGGTCCAGCCCGCGCTGGCTACACAGGTGGCGATACCAGTGGTTGCCAATCGCCACATGGCCAATCTCATCGCGCAAGATGATGTCCAGAATTTCAACGGCCCGTAATGCCTGCGGCGTTGCCACTTTGCGCAGCTTGGCCTGCATGGGCGGCGTAGCGTCCAGCCCGCGCGCCTCCAGCGTGCGCGGCACCAGCGCCATGCGCGCCAGCACGTCTGATTTCGTTTTTTCGGTCATGTCCCAAAGCCCGGTGTGGGCGGGGAAGTCGCCGTAGTCATAGCCCATGCTTTGCAGGTGAGCGCGTAGCAGGCTGAAATGATGGGCTTCCTCAGCTGCCACGGTGAGCCAGTCCAGGTAGTAGGTTTTAGGCATGCCGTTAAAGCGCCAGATGGCATCGAGCGCCAGATTAATGGCATTGAACTCGATGTGCGTGACCGCATGCAGCAGGGCGGCCAGGCCTTCAGTGGTGAAAGGTGAACGCTTGGGTACGTCCAAATGTGAGCGCAGCTCAGGCCGTACAGGGCAGCCGGGTACGCCAATGGATTCAGGAAACGTGGTTTCAGACGCTATAAAAATAGTAGCTGCTTGCGCCCGAATCCATTGGGCTAAAGCCACTTTTTTATCTGAATCTGGCTCTAAAATTGCCTTCAGAGCGAGTTTTCGGAGCTCTGGCGCTTCTGGGAAGGCCGTCATAGCGCCCATGATGCTGTAGCCTTAACCTGCCGGGCGTGTGTCATGCTGTTGTTTCAGCCACCTGCCAAATCGCGTGACAACTTTTCCTTGAGCTGGCCCACGAGATTCGTTTTGGCGCGTGTGATGTGCTGTTCCGTCAAAAGCACTGCCCGGGCAGCGTCGCCCCGGCTTATCGCATCAGCAATGGCCTGATGCTCGTCCCAGATCGTCGAGCGTTGGTTGGTTCGGCGATGAACAGCTCCCATGACTCGCCTGAGATGTACCCAGTAGCGGTTGGCATTCTCCGCAATCAGCGCGTTGCCCGAGGCCGTGTAAACGGCGTGGTGGAACGCAATATCCGCATCAATGATGCGCTTGAGATCACCGCTTTGTGATGTCAGGCGCCCGCGCTCGATCAGGGCTGGATCTATGGTGACCCGTGCCTGAGCCGCCAGGCGTGCTGCCAGTGCATCGAGTGCACCCCGGACCTCGTAGAGATGACCTACCCACTCCGGGTCCATTGGCGCGACCTGCACACCTCTGCCAGGTGCATCCTCAATGAAGCCATCCTTCTTGAGCAGACGCAGCGCCTGCAGTACGGGCGAGCGAGAAACATGCAACTGCTCCGCAATTTCCTCTTGGGTGATGCGTTCACCTGGAGCCAGTGAGCCATCGGTGATGGCATCGATCAGCACGTTGTAGACCGTCTCGACGAAATCGCTACGGGTGGGAAGATGTTCAAGTTGCAAACGCATGAACGTATTGTATTTTGAAGACTGTGTTCAGACTACAAAGCCTCCGCTCTTATCCAAAGCGGCTACGAACTTGGCTTTTAGTCGAACATGTCCGGCTGGGTAATGACCAGGTGCTCGTAAATCGGCTGGAAATGCAGCCAGCCGATGTACTCTGAACCCACGTGCTTTTGGCTGTAACGCGATCGTTCCGGGGTCACCAAAACGGGTTTGTGGCCAGTGGCCTCGACCAGCAATTGCTGGCGGCAGCAACGCTCAAGCGCAATAAACCAAAAGGCTGCAGCCTCAATGCTGTGGCGGCTGGCGGTGAGCAGGCCGTGGTTCTGGTGGATGGCAGCTTTTACGCCCTTGAACCAGTCGCAAACCGCCAGGCCTGCACTTTCTTCAACAGCGACCTGGCCTGCTTCATCCTTGATCACTACGTGATCTTCAAAGAAGGCCGCAGCATCCTGCGAAATCGGATCCAGTGGACGCCCCAGCGCAGCGAAGGCGGTGCCATAAACCGTGTGGGCATGGCACATGGCAATGATGTCCGGGTGAGCCTCGTGCACGGCAGCGTGCAGCACAAAACCGGCGCGGTTCAGGGCATGGCGACCCTCGACGACGCGGCCTTTGTGGTCGGCCAGGATCAGGTTGGACATCTTGACCTGGGCAAAGTGCACACACATCGGGTTGGTCCAGTACAGCTCAGGGTGCTCCGGGTCGCGAATGGTCAGGTGGCCGGCAAACCCGTAGTCCAGGCTATCCTTTGCGAAGGCGCGGCAGGCGGCAACGAGGCGCTGCTTACGGTGTGTGCGTTCAGTTTCAAAATTGTCAAACTCAGGGATTTCGGGGTAAATCAGTCCTGTTTGGGTTGGTTGATAAATCGAGATGTTTTTGACTTTGTCGAGCATGGGGTTCTCCTGAAATGATGGTGCAAATGTTCAAATGTTTATAGGTCGATGACAAGCATCGGGCTGCGGGCACGCGAAACGCAGAGTGTGAGACAGTGCGTTTTCTCTTCGTCGCTGAGGATGTAGTCGTTGTGCTCCACGTCGCCTTCAAGGTACTCGACCTTGCAGGAGCCGCAAAGCCCCGACAGGCAGGAAGTAGGCACCCGGTGGCCAGCCAGCTCGATGGCCCGCACAATGCTTTGGTCAGGCAACACCGGCACCGTGATGCCAGTGCGGGCCAGCCGCACTTCAAAACTTGCATCCGGGACGCTCTTGGGCGCCGAAACAGGCGGTTTGAAATGTTCGAAGTGCACGCTGCCCGGCGCCCAGTGTGTGCTGGCTTCGGCGCAGGCTTTCATGAAGCCGCCCGGGCCGCAGTAGTACAGGTGTGCGCCATCCGGTTGTTGCTTCAGCAGCTTGGTGATGTTCAGTCCCTGGCCCTGCACGCCGTTGTCGAAATGGAAGTGCAGCCTGTCTGGCGGTACCAGGGCGCGCAGTTCGCGGGTAAAGGCGACGTTGCGCGCCGTGCGGGCACAGTAATGCACTTCAAAAGATTCTCCCTGAGCGGTCAGCGTGTGTGCCATGGCCTTGATCGGTGTGATGCCGATACCCCCGGCCAGCAGCACCGTGTGCGCGGCGCCCGGCACCATGGCAAAGGCGTTGCGCGGTGCACCCACCATCAGCAGCTCGCCTACGCGCACGCTGTCGTGCATGGCTTGGGATCCGCCCTGTCCGTTGGCTTCGCGCAGCACGCCCAGCGTCCAGACTGTACGGTCGGCTGGGTCTCCGGACAGCGAGTAGGACCGCATCAGGCCACCGGGCAGGTGCACGTCGACATGGGCACCGGCTGTTGCAGGCGGCAGAAGGGCTGCGTCAGGGTCTACCAGCTCAAAAGCGTGGATGCCATCGGCCTGCAAGCGGATGGCCTGCACCCGCAGTCTCAGCAAGGGGATGGTGTCTGCCTCGAACTCGCCGATGCCCAGTGGAACAGGGGCATTCATGCCTGCCGCCGTGCCAGCACGTCTTGTTGCAGGGCTTCCAGTTTGTCCTTCACGAAGGCGTCGCGCTCAGTGCCTTTCAAGCCGTCGGATTCGGTCAGGATGGTCACGACCTGACGTGCCAGGTGGCGGCGCAAAGTGACTTCTTCTTCCTTGGTTCGTCCCAGGGGCAGATCGAACACATTGCCAGAGCAGTAGCTGTTGGGTTCGCCGCCGCAGTCGCGCAGCCAGGCTGCGAACTCTTCCGGACTGGCCTTTGGGTTGGTGCCGCGCACGGCGTCGCGCAGCAGCTTGCGAAACATGTACAGGCCAGCGTCGAACTTGGTGGGGTTCTCCAGCGCATGAATGGCGACGGGGCGCTGGCTGATGATGGCCTCATAATCGCCAGGTGCGTACTGGGCGTCCTTGTAATTGGCGCGAGCACGGTGGTCGCTCGGGATGGGCGGCATGTCTTCCAGCTTGTACTTTCCGAAACGCTCCGGTCGGCGCAAGGCGACCTGGCCTTCCAGAAAGTCGATGGTCTCATACCCTACCAGGCTCTTGTCGCCCACGCCGCGGGTGTCAATGCCCGGGCCCATGACACGCCAGCCCATCATCTTGGTATTCACGTCGTCCACCGGCACGGTCCAGCGGATCATATGAAAGCGCCCGAAAAATTTTTTCTTGAACCCGTCTTCCGAGGTGTAGGCGTGCAGGCTGAGGTTGGGCAGCACCTGGTGCTGGACGCGGATATACATGTGGCTGTCGTCTGAACGGCGCGCGCCCGAACAAGCCAAGCCGCGGCCGCCATGGATCGGCATGAATACCATGTCAGGTGGCACTTCCATCGACGCGGCACCCACTTCGTCAAAAGTGGTGCCTTGGTAATGCTCGCCGGTGACCTGGCACTTGGCGTGCAGCGCCATGGTGTGGTAGTTGTCTGCCGAGTTGTCTTGCACCTGCAGCCAGTTGCAGTGCTGAAAGTTGCTGTACGGCACCAGCTCGTCACCCTCAGCCACGGTGAAATTACCTTCCCATTCGGGGAAGGGTGGCTCTTGATCAGGCGGGCCCATGTAGGCAAAAACCAGGCCGTTGTGCTCAATCGTCTTGTAGGCGCCCTGGCGAATGGAGCAGCGGTAGCGTTCGCCTTCTTCCTCCTCGCCTTCAGGGAACGGAACACGCAAGCAGGTGCCATCAACATCAAAGACCATGCCGTGGTAGCAGCAGGAGATGCCGTGCTGCTGGATCTTGCCGTACTCCAGCGAAGCACCCCGGTGCACACAATGGGCGTGCAGCAAACCAATGTGGCCACTGCCGTCCCTAAAGCACACCAGCTCTTCGCCCAGGATTTTCAGGAAGCGTGGCGTGTCGGTCAGCTCCATCGTCATGCAGACCGGGTGCCAGAAGCGGCGCATGTACTCACCAGTCGGAGTGCCTGCCCCCACTTCGGTCAGCTCTTTGTCGTGGCCGGGTTCCTTGTTAGTGAAGTAGCCGCCGAAGGGGGTCAGCTTCTTGATGGAGGGGCTGCCTGTGCTGGTGGCTTTTTCAAATTTGTCTTGGAGTGTGGTCATGATTGGCACCTTGTGATGGATCGGTCAATGGAATTTAAACACTGTCTTCTGAATTCTGTATCCAAAGAATAAAATAATTATCCGTTTTCATAAATTAGGGATTACCCTTATTTTCAGTTTAAGACTGCTCGCACAATGGTCCTGTCCGGGGATCTGGCTAGAGGTACCTGCCGAGCGATTTTTCGGAGCTCTGGATTGTCTGACATGTCAAGGCATGCGTCCTTACAATTGAATTTGCCTGAAACGCCCAACACGATAGACAAACACCATGGCCATTTACCAAATCGATGATTTAACACCTGTACTTCACCCCACCGCCTGGGTAGCCGACAACGCGCAGGTGATCGGCAGCGTGAAGCTGGCTGAAGACACCAGCGTCTGGTTTGGTGTGGTGATTCGCGGCGACACCTCTACGATCAGTGTGGGTCGTGGCTCCAATATTCAGGACAACAGTGTTTTGCACGCCGATATAGGCGTACCCCTGACTATTGGTGAAAACGTGAGTGTTGGTCACCAAGTCATGTTGCACGGTTGTACGATTGGCGACAACACCCTGATAGGCATAGGCGCTATCGTGCTCAACCATGTCAGGATTGGCAAGAATTGCCTGGTAGGCGCGGGTGCGCTGGTTACAGAGGGTAAAGAGTTTGCTGATGGCTCAATGATTATTGGCAGCCCGGCCAAAGCGGTACGTATGCTGTCACCCGAACAGATGGAGGGTTTAAAAATGAACGCCCGACACTATGTAGAGAATGCGAGCCGCTACAAGGCAGGACTTAAAAAGCTGGCCTGAACCTTTACTTCTCTACTCATATTTGATGTCTGAACTCCATAAATTCATATTTGACGGCTTGCCGGTACGCGGCATGCTGGTGCGCCTGACCGATTCCTGGCAAGAGATTTTGAAGCGCCGCCAGGCCGCTGGTGGTTACCCGGTGGAGGTGATGCACCTGCTGGGAGAGATGACGGCCGCAGGTGCACTGATGCAGGGCAACATCAAGTTCAATGGCGCGCTGATATTGCAAATTTTTGGCGATGGTCCTGTCAAGCTCGCCGTGGCTGAAGTGCAGCCCGACCTGAGCCTGCGCGCCACCGCCACCGTGACTGGCGTTGTTGACGCGGGCAGTACGCTGAGCCAGCTCGTCAACGTCAACAACGAGGGCCGCTGCGCCATCACGCTGGACCCGAAAGATAAATTCCCAGGCCAGCAGGCCTATCAGGGCGTGGTGCCGCTGTTTGGCGACAGCCATGAAAAAATTGAAAATATCAGCGAGGTGCTTGAGCACTACATGCTGCAAAGCGAGCAGCTTGACACCAAGCTGATTCTTGCGGCCGATGGCAATATAGCCGCTGGCCTGTTGATTCAACGCTTGCCCGTCAAAGGGCAGGGCAATCTTGAAGGGCAAACTAATAAAGTACGTGTCTACAGCGACGCCAATGAGGATGAGATTGGCCGTAACGAGGACTACAAACGCATTTCACTACTGGCATCGACACTCAAGCGCGAAGAGTTGTTAACGCTGGATGCCGACACAATATTGCATCGCCTGTTTTGGGAAGAACCCATCACCCGCTTTGAAGTGCTGCAGCCCAGCTTTGCCTGCAGTTGCTCGCGCGAGCGTGTGGCCAGCATGCTGCGCAGCCTGGGAACAGCAGAGATTGAAAGCATCATTGCCGAGCAAGGCAAAGTCAGCGTGACCTGCGAGTTTTGTGGTGCGCTACAGATGTTTGACCCTGTGGATGCAGCGCAAATTTTTACGCATCCAGACAGGCAGCAGCCACCACCTGCAGCGGTTCAATAGCTACTTGTTGACTTGAACAAAAATCTCGTTGGGCTTGACCATACCCAGCTCTGAGCGCGCCTTTTCTTCGACCATCTCCAGGCCTTCTTTCAGGTCACGCACTTCAGCTGCCAGTTGATCATTGGCGGATTGTGACTTGGTGTTTTTGGCCTGCTGATCGGTCAGGCGTTGCTGCATGTCGTGCACACTCGGAATGCTGCCCCGGCCCGTCCACAATTGCGCATGGAAAATCACCAGCAGCGCAATCAAAATAGCAGGGACGACGCGGTTTCCCAAGGATTTGATTTTTGATTAGCGCAAGTTGTAGAAGGCTGACCTGCCTGGGTACGAAGCCACTTCACCCAAATCTTCTTCAATGCGCAACAACTGGTTGTACTTGGCCATGCGGTCAGACCGTGACAGTGAACCGGTTTTGATTTGACCCGCGTTACAGCCCACGGCAATGTCGGCAATGGTGGTGTCTTCGGTCTCGCCTGAGCGGTGCGAAATAACGGCCGTGTAACCGGCGCGCTTGGCCATTTCAATCGCGGCGAAGGTCTCGGTCAACGTGCCGATCTGGTTGATTTTGATCAGAATGGAGTTGGCAATGTGTTTGTCAATGCCTTCCTTCAAAATCTTGGTGTTGGTCACAAACAGATCGTCGCCGACCAATTGCACTTTTTTGCCCAGGCGTTCGGTCAAAATTTTCCAGCCATCCCAGTCGCCTTCGGCCATGCCGTCTTCAATGCTGATGATGGGGTATTTGTCAACCCAGGTGGCCAGGATGTTGGTCCACTCGGTTGCGTCCAGGCTCAGGCCTTCTGCACCCAGTACGTATTTGCCTTCTTTGTAGAACTCTGATGCCGCGCAGTCCAGGCCCAGGGCAATCTGCTCGCCTGCCACAAAACCGGCCGCATCGATCGCTTCCAGAATCATCTGTATTGCGGCTTCGTGGTTAGCCACGTTCGGGGCAAAGCCGCCCTCGTCGCCAACCGCGATGCTCATGCCCTTATCGCTGATGATTTTTTTGAGCGCATGAAACACTTCAGCACCGTAACGCACGGCTTCACGAAAGCTGGGCGCACCCACGGGGATGATCATCAGCTCTTGCAAATCAAGATTGTTGTTGGCATGCGCGCCACCGTTGATGACGTTCATCATTGGCACGGGCATTTGCATGCCGCCGCTGCCGCCAAAGTAACGGTACAGCGGCAAACCAGCTTCTTCAGCTGCAGCGCGCGCGACAGCCATGCTGACGGCCAGCATGGCGTTGGCACCCAGGCGCGACTTGTTCTCGGTGCCGTCCAGGTCAATCAGCGTGCGGTCTAAAAAAGCCTGTTCACTGGCGTCCAGCCCCAGCACGGCTTCAGAAATTTCGGTGTTGATGTGCTCAACGGCCTTGAGCACGCCCTTGCCCAGGTAGCGGCCTTTGTCGCCGTCACGCAGCTCAATCGCCTCACGCGAGCCGGTGGACGCACCCGACGGCACGGCCGCACGGCCCATCACACCAGACTCCAGCAGCACATCACATTCAACCGTTGGGTTGCCCCGGCTGTCCAGGATTTCACGACCGACGATGTCAACAATTGCGCTCATTTAGTTGCTTTCAAAAGATCAAAAAAAGATTCAAAAATAAAAATCTGGCGATCACACGCCTTCAACCACGACCATGCGCATGATGGAAGCGCCCTGGCGTGCATGGATGGCCGAGGTGTATTCAACCGAGTGGTAGTAGGCCTTGGCTTTTTCGACAGACGGAAACTTTAAAACCACCACACGGTCTGGCGTCCAGTCGCCTTCCAGCACTTCAACCGCACCGCCCCGCACGCAAAATTCCGCGCCATGCGCCTGAACCGCAATGCTCGACAGCTTTTGATATTCGAGGTACTGCTCGCGGTTTGTGACGGTGACGTTGGCAATAATGTAGGCAGATGGCATAGGTCAAACTCCAAAGTGATTTTCAAGAAAACCGTTTTTCTTTGTCACACGGTCAAGCTCCAGCAGGGTCTCCAGCAGCGCCTTCATGTGTTTCAAAGGCACGGCGTTGGGCCCGTCGCTCATGGCCTTGCTGGGGTCGGGGTGCGTTTCCATGAAGAGGCCCGCCACACCCACAGCGACTGCTGCACGCGCCAGCACCGGCACCATCTCACGCTGGCCGCCGCTGCTGGTGCCCTGTGCATTTCCAGCGCCGGGCAGCTGCACCGAATGGGTGGCATCAAACACAATTGGTGCCTTCGTTTCACGCATGATGGCCAGAGCCCGCATGTCTGACACCAGATTGTTGTAGCCAAAACTGGCACCGCGCTCGCAGGCCATGAAGCGGTCTTCGCTCAAACCCTTGTCACGCGCTGCGGCTCGGGCTTTGTCAATGACGTTTTTCATGTCGCCGGGCGCGAGAAACTGGCCTTTTTTAATATTGACCGGCTTGCCCGACTGCGCCACAGCCGTGATGAAGTCAGTCTGGCGGCACAAAAATGCGGGCGTTTGCAACACATCAACCACGGCCGCCACTGTCGCAATGTCGGCTTCAGAATGCACATCGGTCAATATGGGTACACCCAGATCGCGTTTGACCTTGGCCAGTATCTCCAGGCCTTTGTGCATGCCTGGCCCTCGAAAGGTCGTGCCGCTGGAGCGATTCGCCTTGTCGTAGCTGGACTTGAAAATAAACGGAATCCCAAGGCTGGCGGTGATTTCTTTCAACGTGCCTGCGGTGTCCATCTGCAATTGCTCAGACTCAATCACGCAGGGGCCGGCGATCAAAAAAAACGGCTGGTCCAGGCCAATGTCAAATCCGCACAACTGCATCTCAAGCCACCACTTTCAGTGCTTTGCCTTCAACAAGATGGTCAAGCGCGGCCTTGATATACGCGTTGAACAAGGGGTGACCCGCCCAAGGTGTAGATTTGAATTCAGGGTGAAACTGCACGCCCACAAACCAGGGGTGAACAGATTGCGGCAGTTCAACAATCTCGGTCAGTTGCTCGCGCTGCGTGAGAGCTGAAATCACCAAGCCAGCATCGCGTAAATTGTCTAAATAGTTGACGTTGGCTTCGTAGCGGTGGCGATGCCGTTCGGTCACCACATCGCCGTAAATCTTGTGGGCCAGCGTGCCCGTGGCTACGTCAGAACTTTGCGCGCCCAGGCGCATGGTGCCGCCCATGTCTGATTTTTCGTTGCGGGTTTTGATCGTCCCGTCTGCATCTTTCCATTCGGTGATCAGGGCAATCACCGGGTGTGGTGTTTGCGGGTCAAACTCAGTGCTGTTGGCACCTTTAAAGCCCGCCACATGGCGTGCAAATTCAATCGTGGCGACCTGCATGCCCAGGCAAATACCGAGGTAGGGCACTTTGTTTTCACGGGCATAACGGGCAGCGCAAATTTTGCCTTCCACGCCGCGCACGCCAAAGCCGCCAGGCACCAGAATGCCGTCAAACTTGGCCAGACGCGACACATTCGCGTCGGTGATGGTTTCAGAATCGATGTACTCGATCACCACCTTGGCGTGGTTCTTCATGCCTGCATGCCGCAGCGCTTCGTTCAGTGATTTGTAGCTGTCGCTCAGGTCCACGTATTTGCCGACCATGGCAATGTGAACTTCATTTTTAGGGTGCTCGGTTTCATACACCAGCTCGTCCCATCGCTTCAGGTTGGCGGGTGGCGTGTTCAGGCGCAGCTTGTCGCAAATCAGCCCGTCCAGGCCTTGCTCGTGCAGCATGCGCGGTACTTTGTAAATGGTGTCCACGTCCCACATCGAGATCACGCCCCATGTAGGCACGTTTGAAAAAAGTGATATTTTTTCACGCTCTTCTGCGGGTATCGGCCTGTCAGCGCGGCATAGCAGCACGTCGGCTTGAATGCCGATTTCACGCAGTTGCTTGGCAGTGTGCTGGGTGGGCTTGGTTTTCAGTTCGCCCGCAGCGGCAATCCAAGGTACGTAGCTCAGATGCACAAAAGCGGTGTTGTTGGCGCCCATGCGCAAGCTCATTTGCCGCACGGCTTCCAAAAATGGCAGCGATTCAATGTCGCCCACCGTACCGCCAATTTCAACAATCGCCACATCAACCGCGTCAGGCGTTTCAAAGCCCGCTCCGCGTTTGACAAACTCCTGAATCTCGTTGGTCACATGCGGGATGACCTGCACAGTTTTGCCCAGATAGTCGCCCCGACGTTCTTTTTCAAGCACGCTTTTGTAGATCTGGCCGGTGGTGAAGTTGTTGGCCTTTTTCATGCGTGTTTCAATGAAACGCTCATAGTGGCCCAAGTCAAGATCGGTTTCCGCGCCGTCGTCGGTCACAAACACCTCGCCGTGCTGAAATGGCGACATGGTGCCGGGATCGACATTGAGGTAGGGGTCCAGCTTGATGAGGGTGACTTTGAGGCCTCGCGATTCAAGCAGCGCAGCTAAAGAGGCTGAGGCGATTCCCTTGCCCAGGGAAGACACCACACCGCCGGTGACGAAGACAAATTTGGTCATGCTTGGCACAGACTTGCGTCTGCTCATGTGGGAAATGTTGATTATAGGCGGTGACTTTTTTGCGCAATGCTTATTTCGCAAACTGATACATTGCGGGGCATGACTTCTCAAACTATTTTTGCAGACGCCGCCGATGTTCTTGAACTGTCGGGCAAGCACATCGTTTTAGGCCTGACGGGCGGCATTGCCTGCTACAAAGCCGCTGAGCTGTGCCGCGCGCTGATCAAGGCCGGAGCCACCGTGCAGGTGGTCATGACCGAAGCAGCCGAGCAGTTCATCACGCCCGTGACGATGCAAGCCCTGTCAGGCCGCCCGGTGTTTACCAGCCAGTGGGACGTTAGAGAAGACAACAACATGGCGCACATCAATTTGTCGCGTGAAGCTGACGCGATTTTGATTGCTCCGTGCAGTGCCGACTTCATGGCCAGGTTGTTGCATGGCCGGGCAGACGATTTGCTCAGCTTGATGTGCCTGGCCCGGCCCGTCGACACCGTGGCGCTGCTGGTGGCCCCCGCCATGAACCGCGAAATGTATGCCCACCCCGCTACCCAGCGCAATCTGGCGCAGTTGCAAAACGATGGGGCAACCGTGCTGGGCGTGGGCAGTGGTTTTCAAGCCTGCGGCGAAACAGGCGATGGCCGCATGCTGGAGCCTGACGAACTTTTGGAGGACATCATTGCATTTTTCACCCCCAAAGTGTTGGCGGGGCATCAGGTGCTGGTAACTGCCGGGCCCACGTATGAGGCCATTGACCCGGTGCGCGGCATCACCAATTTGTCGAGCGGCAAGATGGGTTTTGCGATTGCACGCGCTGCGCGTGAGGCGGGTGCAGACGTGACGCTGGTCGCCGGGCCTGTCAGCCTGGCCACACCCCGTGGGGTGACCAGAATTGACGTGAAATCAGCAATAAATATGCTTGAAGCCGTTATGATTCGGGCGCAAGCAGCTACCGTATTTATAGCAACTGCTGCGGTGGCGGACTGGCGACCCGGTGTGCCATCAACCCAAAAAATAAAAAAAGACGGCTCGGGTCAATCGCCACAACTCGCCTTTGTCGAAAACCAGGACATCCTTGCCACCGTTGCCCAATTGGCCGCAGCCCAAAGCGGCAGATTATTTTGCGTAGGCTTTGCCGCCGAAAGCCACGACTTGCTTGAAAACGCCCAGGCCAAGCGCCTGCGCAAAAACGTGCCGCTGCTGGTCGGCAACATCGGCCCCGACACCTTTGGCCAGGACCACAATGCGCTGCTGCTGGTTGACAGCCAGGGCACGCTTGAGATGCCCAGAGCCAGCAAGCTCACATTGGCGCGGCAACTGGTCAAAGAAATTGCCAACCGAATCCATAAAACTTAAAAATTCATGAAAATTGACGTCAAAATTTTGGACTTGCGCCTCGAAGGCAACTTGCCGAACTACGCCACACCCGGCAGCGCAGGACTGGACTTGCGGGCTTGCCTGAGTGAGCCGTTAACGCTGGCCGCCAACGCCTGGCAACTCGTGCCCACAGGCATCGCCATCTACCTGCACAACCCCAACTACGCCGCCCTCATCTTGCCGCGCTCGGGCTTGGGTCACAAGCACGGCATCGTACTGGGTAATCTGGTCGGCTTGATCGACAGCGACTACCAGGGCCAGTTGATGGTCAGCGCCTGGAACCGCAGCGATGTGCCTTTTACGATTGAGCCGATGGAGCGCATCGCCCAGCTAATGATCGTGCCCGTGGTGCAGGCCGAGTTTAATGTGGTGCAAGACTTTCCTGCCAGTGAGCGCGGTGAGGGTGGGTATGGCTCCACTGGGAAGAGCTGACTTGGCGCGTTTCATCCGCAGTACGGCGATTGGGCCATGCGCTGCGGTTTTGGGGTGAAAACACGCGCGGGGTCGAAAAATGGGTCAAGCTTTCGCTTGGCCATTTTTTTGCTTGATTTACCTGCTGCTACCGCGCGCCTTTCCCCCCAAAGCCCGGTCGCATGACCCAATCACCGCGCTCAGCTAGCGGTTGCTGGGTGTCGGGAAGCCGTAGGTCGGGTTAGCGCAGCGTAACCCGACATTTGCCTCAAATCTTGCAAACCACACGTGGCTGCCAGCCCAGTTTTGTGGCTTTGCTGGCAAACTTCTTATCCAGGGTGACAAATTCGTGCTGTATCGGCGCAGCAGCCCACAACAACGCATCAAACCAATCCACGCCAGCCTCAACCCCTGCCAAGGCTTGAAGGACACGGCTCTCGTGCTCGAAGCGCAGATTTTTTTGTTGCATCAGGCTTTTGGCGTAAGCAACAACCTCAGCTGGCTCGGCTTCATAGACTGAACCTAATACAAAACCCATCTTGGCCAGCGCTAGCAAAGGCACGTAGCAGGTGTTGCCTTCAACGATGTTTTTTGCTTTGGCCGATAGCTTGGCGTTGTCGTTCAGCGCGTAGCGCAGCAAGATGTTGGTTTCAATGGTCAGCATCTGGCTTAGCCCGCCTGCTTGGCTGCGTAGCGTTGCTCCAGGTACAGGCGCTTGGCTAGGGCGGCTTGGGTCGAGCTGACCGGCTTTGCCAGATGCGCCAACATGCCAAATGCCGTGCCAGCTTTAGTCGCATCAGGGCTTCGCAAGTGCGGGCGAATCGCGTCAGATACAAAACGGCCAATGCTGCCGCGCCCGATTTGGCTATGCAGCATGGCATAAAGTTCATCGTCAATGGAGAGGGTGAGTTTTTGCATGTTGACGATTATACGTATGATAATTAATTACACGTATGAACTTCAAAACTTGCTACTGAACAGTGTGGATACAACCTGTTATCAACCTCCGCACGCCGATTGGGCCATGCGCTGCGGTTTTGGGATGAAATCACGCGCCGGGTCGAAAAATGGGTCAAGCTGTCGCTCGGCCTTTTTTTTTGATGATCGACATATCGCTTCCGCGCGCCTTTCACCCCAAAGCCCGGTCGCATGACCCAATCACCGCGCTACGTTAACGATTGATGGGGCGTGTCAGTCATTCCGTAGATGTGAAAACCTGCCTAAATCATTAAAAATGGTCTTTTTTGATTGACAAATAAAGCTGTAGCCCAATAGATACGGGCGCAAGCAGCTCCTGAAAACATAGCGACTAAATCAAGATCGTCTCAAGTTGCGGTCTTGTCCTGTCACATAACTGCCACTTAACTGACACAGGCATGTCACCCAGCATTCAGACAATCTGTGCATGCTTAAAAACAGACTTGCTGAACAGAACTTGCCTGTCCTGCCCACATTGGGCTTTAACCAGCAGTGCCTGCGCATCTTGCGCTGCACGGCCAACGCGCTGGCCAGCAGTCCGGGTGGCCTTCGCTTCAAGCCGGGCAGCCGGCCCTGGCTTGAAGGTCTTCAAGGCGTTCGGTGCATGCAACCGATGGCCATCAAGTGAACTACCACCAGCAGCCCCGACCCCGGGGCTTTTTTACAGCAAATTTGCACAATGAATCGACAGAGATAACCACAAGGAGTCCGTCATGAAAGAACTGCCCAACCCCACCTTCGCCCTGTCCCCTGTGGCCATGCCACAAGTTATCCGGGGGTCACTTTGTCAAAGCGGTCATGCTCTCGATGCAACCGTTGTTCAAAGGCCTGCCGTGGGGAAAATCTCGGTCAGCTGGGCCCGGCATCAAGACGAGGTCCGGGCGGCGCAGCGTCTGAGGTACCAGGTTTTTGCGGTAGAAATGGGCGCCACGCTGCCCGTGACCGTGGCCGGCCACGACATTGACCCGTTTGACGACTACTGCGAGCACCTGCTGGTGCGTGATGAAGCCAGCGGCGACGTGATTGGCACCTACCGCGTGCTGACACCCACCCAGGCCAAGCGCGCAGGCAGCACCTACAGCGACACCGAGTTCGATTTGACCCGCCTGCGCAGCCTGCGTGAACGCATGGTCGAGCTGGGCCGCAGCTGCGTGCATGCAGACCACCGCTCGGGCGGCGTGATTCTGGCGCTTTGGGGTGCGCTGGCCGAGTTCATGGCGCGTAACCAGCTCGACACCATGATCGGCTGCGCCAGCATCCCGATGCAGACGCCGGGCGCGAACAGCGGCCAGGCGGCTGCCAGCATCTGGCGGCAGGTCAGGCAGACGCATCTGGCACCGATCGAATACCACGTCACGCCGCGCCTGGCACTGCCAGTTGACAAGCTTGATGATTCGCTGAACATTGAGCCACCAGCGCTGATTCGCGGCTACCTGCGCCTGGGTGCCAAGGTGCTGGGCGCGCCGGCCTGGGACCCTGACTTCAATTCTGCTGACCTGCCGATGATGATGCGCATTGCCGATTTACCGCCGCGCTACCTGAAGCATTTCACGACGCAACCTGTCAATCATCCAGCAGTCATGTAATGCGTACCATGTTTGGCGCTTTGGATTTCATGGGAAGCACATCTGGTGCAGGTACCCAGGATCCACAAGACAACGATGATGAATCGCTGCGCAAACGTTACCGCACGATTTTCATATCGGACCTGCATCTGGGCACGCCCGGTTGCCAGGCTACGGCCTTGCTTGATTTTTTAAAAGCTCACCCCAGCGACAACCTGTACCTCGTCGGCGACATCATTGACGGCTGGCAACTGCGCCGCAAATGGTACTGGCCGCAGGCGCACAACGACGTGGTGCAAAAGCTTCTCAAGCGTGCGCGCAAGGGCTGCCGCGTGGTATTTATACCTGGCAACCATGATGAGTTTGCGCGTGAATTTATAGGCCACCGCTTTGGTGACATTGAGGTGATGAAAGAAGCTGTGCACGTCACCGCCGATGGCCGGCAGTTGTGGGTCATTCATGGTGACTACTTTGACGCGGTGGTGCAGTGCGCCAAGTGGCTGGCCATTGTGGGTGACAACCTGTATGAGTTCACGCTCAAACTCAATCGCTACCTGAATGGCCTGCGTGCCCGCATGGGGTTGCCGTATTGGTCGCTCTCCAGCTACCTGAAGCAAAAGGTCAAAAGCGCACTGAACTACGTGACCTACTTTGAAGTGGCCGTGGCCAACGAGGCACGCAACCGTGGCCACCAGGGCGTTGTGTGCGGGCACATTCACCGCGCCGAGATGCGCGACATTGACGGCGTGCTGTATTGCAACGATGGCGACTGGGTGGAAAGCCGCACGGCGCTGGTCGAGCACTTTGACGGCGTGCTGGAACTGCTGCACTGGGCCCCGGCGCATGAGACGTTAGGCCGCAGCCAAGTGGGCAACTCCGTGACCGCCTGATGAAACAACACACATGAAAATCGCACTCATTACTGATGCCTGGCAACCCCAGGTCAACGGCGTGGTCAACACGCTGGTTGAACTGGTGCGTGAGCTGGAAGTGCTGGGCCACACGGTTGAGGTGATACACCCTGGCCTGTTCAAAACGCGGCCATGCCCCGGCTATGCAGGCATTGACCTGGCCATATCCCCTAAGCGCGTGTTGACTGAAAAGCTCGATGCCTTTGCACCCGAGGCGATTCATATCGCCACCGAAGGGCCGCTGGGCTGGGCGGCGCGCAGCTATTGCATCAAGCGCGGCCTCAGGTTTACCTCCGCGTTTCACACCAAGTTTCCTGAAATTTTGCATGCAGCACTGAGGATTCCCTTGTCATGGGGATACGCGCTGTTCAGGTACTTTCACAAATCATCGGCAGGTGTGATGGTGCCCACGCAGGGTGTGCTGCGCATGCTGGCTCAGCGCGGTTTTAAAAACCTGCGCGGCTGGACGCATGGCGTGGACACCGACCTGTTTGCATACCAGCCGCAACCCAGGTTGTACCCACCGATGGGCACGCTGGTGCGGCCTGTGTCGCTGTTTGTAGGCCGCGTGTCGTATGAAAAAAACATTGATGCATTTTTAAAACTGGATATACCGGGCACCAAAGTGGTGTGTGGGGTGGGGCCGCTGGAGGCATCGCTCAAGCAGCGCTACCCGCAGGTGCGCTGGATGGGCGTGCTGCCTAGGTGCGAGCTGGCCAAGGTGTATTCAGCGGCAGATGTGTTTGTGTTTCCCAGCCGATCCGAAACTTTTGGCCTGGTGATGCTGGAGGCGATGGCAACGGGCACGCCCGTGGCTGCTTATCCCGTAGATGGTCCGCTGGAAGTTTTGTGCAAGGCGGGTGGAATAGATGACGGCGTGCACCATGGCGGTGTGCTTGAAGCTGATTTACAGCAGGCCTGTTACGTCGCACTTGCCGTACCGCGCCATGAGGCCCGCTTGCGCGCGCTTGACTTTGACTGGGCACATGCCGCGCAGTTGTTCGAAGGATTTTTAGTGACGGCGCATAACAACACCCACCTTAAAACCGATAAAAATGCTAATTTAAATGTCACACTGACACAAGCCACTGTCACACCATTGTCATCAAGCCAGTAAACACTAGCGTTTACTTTTGATTACAGTGAGTTGTTTTGTTATTACCCGTTTTGTCACCTCCAAATTCACCTCCCGACATGCTACCAGTCCAGTTTTTGGATCGCGATCACAGTATTCTGGCTTTTAACGAGCGGGTGCTTGACTGGGCCAGGCGGGCTGATGTGCCGCTGTTGGAGCGGTTACGGTTTTTGTGCATCGTGTCGTCCAATCTTGACGAATTTTTTGAAGTACGTGCTGCACCGCACCTGATAGCGGCTCAAACCGGCGAGCAAAAAGGGCTTTACACCGCGAAGTCTTTCAAGGCTTTGTCTGATGCAGCGCATGATATGGTGGACCGTCAGTACGCACTGTACAACGATGATTTGTTGCCTGAGTTTGGACGTCAGGGCATTCGCATCGTCTCACACGGTGAGCGCAATACAGCGCAGCGCCGCTGGGTCAAAGCTTATTTTGAACGTGAAGTACGCCCCCTGTTGATACCCGTTGGGCTTGACCCATCCCACCCCTTTCCGCAGGTGGCCAACAAGTCGTTGAATTTTATTGTGCGGCTCAGCGGGCATGATGCTTTTGGCCGCGAGAACGAGATTGCGATTGTCAAAGTGCCGCGCGTCTTGCCGCGCTTTATTCACATGCCGGACAAAGGCAGCAAGGGCAGCCACAAGGGCACGCTGTTCGTGTCGCTGTCCAGCATGATCCGTGCGCACTTGGCAGAGTTGTTTCCGGGCCGGGTGGTGGGGCAGTTTTCCCAGTTTCGCGTGACAAGGCATTCAGACCTGGCGGTTGATGAGGACGATGTGCAAAACCTGCGCACTGCCTTGCGCCAGGGGCTGGAGCAGCGCCACTACGGGCAAGCTGTGCGGCTTGAAGTATCGGCAGGTTGTTCTGAGTACTTGTCGAGTTTTTTGCTGAAACAGTTCAACTTGCCAGAACTCGCCCTGTACCGCGTACACGGTCCCGTTAATCTGGTGCGTTTGACGCAAATTGTTGACCTGGTCAATGACCCCAAGCTGCTGTTCCCGCCACACAAACCCTGCTACCCCACACAACTGGTGCCGGGGCAATCGTTCTTTGAACGCCTCAAGCAGGGCGATGTGTCGATATACCAACCGTTTGAAAGTTTTGACGGGGTGCTGGCCTTTTTGCGTGAGGCAGTGAACGACCCGAAGGTGCTGGCCATCAAGCAGACCATTTACCGTACCGGCACTGATTCAGAGCTGATGCTGCTGTTGCGCGAGGCGGTACGTCGTGGCAAGGAAGTCACCGTGGTAGTAGAGCTGAAAGCGCGCTTTGACGAAGAGGCGAACATCAACTGGGCCGAAATGCTGGAGTCGATTGGCGCGCAGGTGGTGTATGGCGTGGTGGGCCTGAAGACCCACGCCAAAATGCTGCTGGTCACAAGGCGTGAAGGCCGCCACATGGTGCGCTACGGGCACTTGTCAACCGGCAACTACAACCCGCGCACGGCCAGGCTGTATACCGATGTCAGCTACCTGACCGCTGAGCCGCTGTTGACACTGGATATGGACAACGTGTTTGTGCACCTGGCCAGCCAAAGCAAGCTGCCCAAGCTGCACCACCTGTTGCTTGCGCCATTTCAGTTGCAACGCAAGCTGATTGAAAGGATCAATGCCCTGGCCGAGGCAGCAGTGCAGGGCAAAGACGCGCGCATTGTTGCCAAAATGAATGCGTTGACAGATGAGGATTTGATGCGCGCCCTGGTCAAGGCCGGACAGTGCGGTGTGAAGATTGATTTGATCGTGCGAGGAGCCTGCATGCTGCCCGCGCAGGTACCCGGCGTAACGGACAACATCAAGGTTCGGTCAGTGATTGGCCGTTTTCTGGAGCATTCACGGGTGTTTTATTTCCGTTGTGACGGTGAAGAGACCTTGCTGCTGTCAAGCGCCGACTGGATGAACCGCAACATGCTGCGCCGCATTGAATTGGCCTGGCCCGTGACAGACGCAAAAATTCGCCAGCGCATCATTGATGAATGCCTGGTGGCTTATTTGCATGACGGGGTAGATGCCTGGGATTTGCAGGCAGATGGTACTTATTCAAGAGTCCATGCAAACCGCTCTGGCAAAGGGTACGGCGCTCAGGCTGCGCTGATGGCGCGTTACTCGCAGCCCACGCCGACCAGAAAATAAGTTAGCAGGAAACACAGCATGGACCTGATCTTGTGGCGTCATGCAGAAGCGGAAGACTGGCTGCTGGGTGACGAGCAGACGGGGCTTGATCTGGATCGCTCACTCACGCAGCGCGGTGAAAAGCAGGCCGCGCGCATGGCGGCCTGGCTAGACCGGCAGTTGCCAGAAGGCGCACGCATTCTGGTCAGCCCGGCCCGGCGCTGTGAGCAAACTGCATTGGCGTTGGGGCGAAAATACAAAATCAGGCCCGAGCTGGCACCCAACGCGACTGCCGAACAGCTGCTGGAACTGGTGCAATGGCCAACCAACAAATCTTCAATTCTGGTGGTCGGGCATCAGCCCGTGCTGGGCCAAACCATCGCGCAATTGCTGGGGTTGAAAGAAAGTGAATGCGCCGTTAAAAAAGGGGCGCTGTGGTGGCTGCGCAACCGCGAGCGGGACGGCCTGAGCCAGACGGTGATCGTGACCGTGCAGTCGCCCGAGGTGCTTTAGTTCAGCTGCTGGCAAACGTGAGTGTCCACGGCGTTTTCTGCCATGCAAGTACTTCTTCACGCAGCAAATGCGCAGACTGCGGAAACGCATCAGCCCAGCCAGATCGGCAAATGACTGTAAAGTTTTTTGTGAACTCTGTACCCGCCTCAAGCTGCAAGCCTTTCAGGTCTGGGTCGCGTCTGGCATGACACAAAATAATGGCGATACGCAGGCACATCAGCTGCTGCACAAAAAGATGGTCTTCAAAGTCAACCTCCAGCTTGCGCAACTTGCCCCGGTGACCCAGTACCAGCAGGCTTAGCCGATGCAGCTCAGGCTGCGCAAAGCCGGGGGCGTCGGCATTGTCGAGAATGTAGGCGCCATGCTTGTGGTAGTCGCTGTGGGAAATCTGGCTACCTATTTCATGCAACTGAGCGGCCCATTGCAACTTGCGCAAGTGGCGTTCTGAATCGACCGTATTCAGTTGGCGGGTGACCATTAAAAACAGTTGATGAACCACTGCGCTCACGCGCTGTGCCTGGGCCATATCGACGTTAAAACGGGCCGCAAGACGTGCAACGCTGGTAGAGCGCAAATCACCCGCATCATGCTCGCGATCCAGCAGGTCATACAGCACGCCGTGCCTGAGCGCGCCTTGCGCAGCTTGCATCTCGTCAATATCCAACAGGTCAAACACTGCGCGCAAAACGCTGACGCCGCCGCCAATCACAGCCCGGCGGTCGTCCTTCATGCCTTCAATTTTTACGCGGTCAGCACTTTGTGCCTTGATGAGCCGGTCAAGCAGCCAGTCAAGCCCGGAGCGGCTGACCAGCCCTGGTTGCCATCCACCCGCAGCCAGCACATCGCTGACGGCACCAATCGTGCCCGACGAGCCATAGGCCACGTCCCAGGCACCCGCGCGATAAACGTTGACAGCTTCGTCCAGCACTGCTTTTGCAGCAATTTCTGCGGCTTCAAAGGCGCGCAAACTGAATTGACCATCCGGAAAATACTTCATTGACCAGGCCACGCTACCCACGCGGTAAGACTCCATGTGATGAGCGTCCAGACCCTTGCCGACAATCATTTCTGTGGATCTGCCGCCAATGTCTACCACCAGGCGGCGCTCATTGGATTGCGGCAGCATGTGCGCCACGCCCTGATAAATCAGCCGGGCTTCTTCACGGCCCGAGATGACGTCAATCGGGAAGCCGAGAATTTTGTGAGCCTTACCTAAAAATTCGTCACGGTTGCGTGCTTCACGCAAGGTTTGCGTAGCCACCGCTCGAACCTGGACTTTTTTGAAATCAGCCAGCCGCTCACCAAAGCGTGCCAGGCAGTCCCAACCGCGCTGCATGGCATCAAGTGTGAGGTTGCGGTCTGTGTCCAGCCCGTTGCCTTGACGGACGGTTTCCTTGAGGTATTCGGTGCGGTTGATCTGACCCCGGTCAAAGCGGCCAATCTCCAGGCGAAAGCTGTTGGACCCTAAATCTACAGCCGCCAATAACGTTCCATTTTGCATATCTGAATCTGATTTCCTTTTGACAGAGTCAGCATAGCATTCGTGGGGAATTCTTGTCCCGGCAGAAACGCATCAACCTATCAGTCTTCCGTCGACAGTCATCATGCTTTGGGTGACGTAGGTGCTGCTTCTTCGCTGTAGGTTAAAGCTGACGCGAAAACCACCAATATCGATTTTGGCGCGCCGTTGAAATGCAGCCAACGCGCTTGCACGCGTCAAGGTCGCGTCAACCTCATTGAGGACCTCATAGGTGTAACGCGCAGCAATAAAGCCGGCCAGGCTCAAGGGGGTAGGCGGCTCGTCAAACAATCGGGCCAGCGTTTCGCGGTAGCTTCGCACCACCGGCAGGCTGGCGTTCACCATGGGCACTGGCTGGGTTGCAATGACGGGCGTGCTCTTTGCCGCACCCATTTGCAGCATGGTTTGCAAGTTGACATCCGCCAGGGCCACGATGTAGCGCTGGCGCGCCTGCTTTTCCAGCCCTTGGGTAAATTCCGCGAGCTCAGGCGTACCACCGAAAAAAAGCAGTACAGCTGGCGTGCGTGGTGTTAGTTTTTGGCCCAGCACCCGCAGTTCACCGCTGGCCTGAAAGGTTTGTAGTCTGAGCTGCATGGTTGCAGCGATGCGTTCTACCTCAAGATGGTAGGCATTTTGGTCATTTGCAGAGCCGTATACCGCACCCAGCTCGCTCATTCCCATGACCGATAACGTTTTCAAGGCGTGTGTAATTTGCTCCTGGCGCGCTGCAAATATCGGGAAAGTGTTGTCGTCAATCTCCAGGCTGGAGTTTTGCAGCCAGGGTGCCGCATGCGCGATGTTGAGACCGGTTTGTCGGGCTTCGACGACAAGCTGGGTGGCTAGTGAGTCCCCAGCGCTGCCAGACAGTACCACGCACGATGGATTATTTTTGATGCTGTCGAGTGCCGCCTTGGCATTGCTTGCTGTGCCGTCTGTTTCAAGCGTCATGTGCTGGACCTGCTTACCTCGTATACCGCCCCTCAGATTGATGTCTTGCCAGGCTGCGCGTGAACCAATCAGGAAATCTTTTGAAACATCCTGCTGGGCTTGCGACATATCGACAACCTGTGTGATGACAGGATTTTTTTGTGCCAACGATTTTGACGTTTGCGCAATGCACGGCATGGCAACGGCGGCAGCCACCACGCTGGTGCTGCATAACCATTGTCTGCGGGTGATGGTTGATCTTGGGATTGTCATGGGTTCATGGCTCCAGGGAGTATGTCGATGGGTGAACTGCCAGGGTGTGGTCAAAAAATGTGTCGCAGCAATAAAAAACGCGATGCTGCAAACTGCTGCATCGCGTTGTGTTGAACTAAAAAAAGTTCAGCGCGCTGGCGGAATGAACACGCTGTCAACAACGTGCACCACACCGTTGGTCGCGATAACGTCGGCCTTTTGAACCATACCGTCTTCTACTGTGACAAAGTCGCCTGCTTTTGACAGGGCCAGGTTGGCACCATTGACAGTTTTGGCATTGCCGTTTTTCACATCACTTGCCATGACTTTGCCAGGAACAACGTGATAAGTCAGAACAGCCTTGAGTTTGGCTGGGTCTTTGGCCAGGTCGTCCATGATTTTGGCCGGGACTTTGGCAAAAGCCGCATTGGTGGGTGCAAAAACGGTAAAGGGGCCTGTGCCCTTGAGCGTGTCTGTCAAACCTGCCATGACGACCAGGCTGCTCAGTGTGCTCAGCTCAGGTGCAGCTGCAATGGTGTCAGCCACAGAGACGGGACCGGATGACGTTGCGCAGCCAGACAAAACGACAATCGAAGCAGCAAGCATGAGGGCGCGGCGGTTGGTATAAAAAGTCGACATTTGAATTACTCCTGTTTTTAGAACAACCTGAGCGTAAAAGAACACCGTGACAAGTATGTGACAAAGCTCTGTCACGTTTGGCGGGGTGTCACGACTTTGTCACACAAGGTTTTTACAGTTCCATCATGTTTTTAATCAACCCAAAGGTGTTTCAATGAAACTAAATTTCAAATTTCCCTTGATCGGTGCAATGACTGTATTCGGCATTGCTGCGTCGCCAGCGATGTCGATGGCCCAAGACGTAACGGGTGCTGGAGCCAGTTTCCCGGCACCTCTGTACTCCAAGTGGGCAGCGGATTACAACAAAGCCACAGGCGTCAAAATCAACTACCAATCGGTAGGCTCTGGTGCTGGCTTGCGCCAAATCGAGGCAAAGACGGTTGATTTCGGTGCGTCTGACGCGCCTTTGAAGGATGATGAACTCGCCAAAAAGGGTCTGGTTCAGTTTCCTACCGTGATTGGCGGTGTGGTTCCCGTGGTGAACATCAAGGGCATCAACCCAGGCCAGCTCAAACTGAGCGGTCAAATTTTGGGTGATATTTATTTGGGCAAGATCACCAAATGGACAGACCCAGCCATCAAAGCCATGAACCCGACGCTGCCTTTGCCAGATGCTGCCATTTCCCCAGTGCGTCGCGCCGATGGCTCTGGGACCAGCTTTATCTTCACCAACTACCTGAGCAAGGTCAATTCCGAGTGGAAAACCAAAGTGGGTGAGGGTACGGCAGTGAACTGGCCCGTCGGTGCGGGCGGTAAAGGCAATGAAGGCGTTGCCGCTTTTGTCGGCCGCTTGCCCAATTCCATTGGCTACGTTGAATACGCTTACGTTAAGCAAAACAAGATGGCATTTGCACAAATGCGCAATGCAGCGGGTAACTTTGTGTCGCCAGACGACACCGCCTTCAAGGCTGCTGCAGCGGGTGCTGAATGGACCAAAAGTTTCTACCAAATCTTGACCGAGCAGCCTGGCAAGGATTCATGGCCCATCACTGGTGCCACGTTTATCCTGATGCAAAAAGTGCAGGACAAGCCCGGGCAAGCCACTGCATCATTGAAGTTTTTTGACTGGGCATACAAAAGCGGTGACAAAACAGCAGATGACCTGGACTATGTGCCCATGCCCGCCAGCGTGAAACCTCTCATTGAAAAAGCCTGGGGTGAGATCAAGGACGCATCAGGCAAAGCCGTAGCTTTCAAGTAAAAGCGCCTTGTGGGTAAACCTCGTCTTCGCGTAGCGCATTAAACTTCAAGGGTTTTACGTGTCTTCAACTCTCCCTGCCAACACACCTGCCTTTGACGCATCGTCAAAGGCGGGCCATCGCCACATGACCAATCCGCCACCTGAAAACCATGTACGCAGAAGTCCCTGGGCTGACCAGATTTTTGGTTGGGCCGCCAAGGGTGCTGCCTTGCTTACGCTGTCGCTGCTGGTTGGTATTTTGTTGTCGCTGGTGGCGGGTGCCTGGCCAGCCATCAGCAAATACGGTTTGGGGTTTTTAACCAGCACAACCTGGGACCCTGTGAAGAACGAGTACGGCGGTCTGGTCATGATTTATGGCACGCTGGCAACGTCCATCATTGCCCTGGTGATTGCTGTTCCTGTCAGTTTTGGTATTGCCTTGTTTTTGACAGAGCTTTCACCTGCATGGTTAAAAAGACCGCTGGGTACGGCCATTGAACTATTGGCGGCTGTGCCGTCGATTGTTTATGGCATGTGGGGTTTGCTGGTGTTTGGGCCCATCCTGGCGACCTACGTGCAGCAGCCGCTTCAAAATGCGTTTAGCACCGTTCCCTATCTGGGTGCGTTATTCTCGGGCCCGCCTGTTGGCATTGGCATTTTGTCGGCAGGCATTATTTTGGCCATCATGATCATTCCGTTCATTGCATCCGTGATGCGTGATGTGTTTGACGTCACGCCTGTAATGTTGAAAGAGTCTGCTTACGCTCTGGGTTCAACCACTTGGGAGGTGGTGTTCAAAGTCGTGCTGCCGTATACCAAAGCCGGAGTAGTTGGCGGCATCATGCTGGGCCTGGGCCGTGCGCTGGGTGAAACCATGGCCATTACTTTTGTGATTGGTAACTTTAACCAGCTGGATTCCTTGAGTCTTTTCCAAGCGGCCAACAGCATCACCTCGGCATTGGCGAATGAATTTGCGGAGGCTGCTGAAGGCTTGCACCAGGCGGCATTGATTTATTTGGGATTGGTACTGTTTTTCATCACTTTTGTGGTGCTGGCATTGTCCAAGCTGATGCTTGCACAGCTGCAAAAGGGTGAAGGGGAGAAAACATGAGCGCCGTATTGACAGACCCACGGCTTGCAAAATTTGCACGCCGCAAGCGCACCAACCAGATCGCTTTGGTTCTCTCGCTTGCCGCCATGTCTTTTGGTTTGTTCTGGCTCTTCTGGATTTTGTGGGAAACGGTACGCCTGGGTTTGGGTGGCATTTCAATTGCCACATTCACCCAGATGACGCCCGCACCCAATGATGTGGGGGGTATTGCCAATGCCATTTATGGCTCTTTCCTGATGGTATTGCTGGCAACGTTTGTGGGCACACCCATTGGCATCATGGCCGGCATTTATCTGGCTGAATATGATGTCAAAGGCTGGCTGGCTTCTGTGACCCGATTCGTCAATGATATTTTGCTGTCGGCACCGTCCATTGTGATTGGCCTGTTTGTCTACGCCGTGGTCGTCTCGCGCTTCAAGTCGTTCTCGGGATGGGCGGGTGTCATGGCTCTGGCTTTGATTGTGATTCCAGTGGTTATCAGGACAACTGAAAACATGTTGCAGCTAGTACCTGCAGGTTTACGCGAAGCAGCATATGCGCTGGGCGCACCCAAGTGGAAAGTGATCATCAGCATCACTTTGAGGGCCGCACGTGCAGGTGTGGTGACCGGTATTTTGCTGGCAGTCGCCAGGATTGCGGGTGAAACCGCCCCTCTGCTGTTTACAGCTCTGAACAACCAGTTCTGGACATCTGACCTGAGCAAGCCTATGGCCAGTTTGCCCGTCACTATCTTTAAATTTGCCATGAGCCCATATGAAAACTGGCAACAACTGGCTTGGGCGGGGGTTTTCCTGATCACTGTCGCGGTACTTGGCCTGAATATCCTGGCGCGTGTGTTGACACGAAGCAAGAACTGACGGCAATACATCAACATGACAGCGTCAATATCACTGGAAATCAAATCATGCAAGCAACTATGAATCAAGCGCTGACGTCGAAAATTTCGGTAAAAAATCTCGATTTTTACTACGGCAAATTTCACGCACTCAAAAACATCAACCTGGAAATCCCAGAAAAAAAGGTGACGGCTTTTATTGGCCCATCGGGTTGCGGCAAATCAACGCTGCTGCGCATCTTTAACCGCATGTACGAGCTGTATCCTGAGCAGCGTGCCGAAGGCGAAATCATGTTTGAAGGTGAAAACCTGCTGACATCTAAAAAAGACGTGGCTCTGATCCGTTCCAAAGTCGGTATGGTGTTTCAAAAACCCACGCCCTTCCCGATGTCGATATATGACAATATTTCGTTTGGCGTGAAGCTCTTTGAAAATTTGAGCAGTTCTGATATGGATGAACGGGTGGAATGGGCCTTGCGCAAGGCCGCATTGTGGGGCGAAGTGAAAGACAAGCTGAACCAGAACGGCTCAAGCCTGTCAGGTGGTCAACAGCAGCGTTTGTGCATTGCTCGCGGCATTGCCATCAAGCCTGAAGTTCTTTTGCTTGACGAGCCGTGCTCGGCGCTGGATCCGATTTCAACTGCCAAAGTTGAAGAGCTGATCACAGAACTCAAAAATGATTACACCGTGGTGATCGTGACGCACAACATGCAGCAGGCTGCACGTTGCAGTGACTACACCGCGTACATGTACTTGGGTGATTTGGTGGAGTTTGGCGTGACAGAAGACTTGTTCTTCAAGCCTAAACGCAAGGAAACCGAAGACTACATCACAGGCCGCTTCGGCTAACCCCAGAATCAGCTAAAAGAAAGAATCTATGCCTGATAAACATTTATCCAGTCAATTTGACAGTGAACTCAACGGCGTTTCATCGCGCGTGATGGAGCTCGGTGGTTTGGTCGAGTCGCAAATTCGAACGGCAATATATGCGTTGTCACAGTTCAGCGCCGAAAGTGCCAACCAGGTTATCGAGGCCGAATCACGCGTCAATGCCATGGAAATTGACATTGACCGTGAACTGTCATCCATCATCGCGCGGCGCCAGCCTACGGCACGTGATTTGCGTTTGCTGATTGCGATATCCAAAACCACCGCCAATCTGGAGCGTGCGGGTGACGAAGCAGAAAAAATAGCCCGCATGGTCAAGTCGATTATTGAAAGTGGTTCGGCCCGTGCGCTGCCTTCGTCAGACCTGCGCATCGCAGCAGAGCTTGCCTCGGGCCTGCTACGCAAAGCACTCGATGCCTTCGCCAGACTTGATACATCTGTGGCACTGTCCATCCTGAAAGAAGATGACTTGATCGACCAGGAGTTCGATGGTTTTGTCCGCAAGCTGATCACTTACATGATGGAAGACCCGCGCACGATTTCGCCAAGTCTTGATCTGCTTTTTGTGGCAAAAGCGATTGAGCGGATTGGTGACCATGCCAAAAATATTGCGGAATTCATCATCTACATTGTCAAGGGCGAAGATATACGGCACACGCCGATGGCGCAAATTGAATCAGCTGTGAATTGATTGCTAAAAATAAATGAAGCACAAGCCCCGAATTTTGGTGGTTGAAGACGAACCCGCGATTGCCGAGTTGATTGCGGTTAACCTGCAGCATGGCGGCTTTGAGGCAGTGATTGCGCAGGACAGCGTTACTGCCCAGCGTGAGCTGGATGCGGTGTTGCCTGATGCCATTTTGCTGGACTGGATGCTGCCCGGCCAAAGCGGCTTGTCTCTTGCTCGCCACTGGCGCAAGCAGGCGCGGACCAAAAGCATTCCCATTTTGATGCTGACGGCGCGTGGAGATGAACCCGACAAGGTTGCCGGGCTGGATGCCGGTGCTGATGACTACATCACCAAGCCTTTTTCAACCCAGGAATTGCTAGCGCGTATTCGAGCAGTATTGCGCAGACGCGCGCCAGAGTCCGTCAGTGACAGTGTGACAGTTGGCAGCCTGGTGCTGGACGCGGCAACGCACCGTATTACGTACCAGATGCAGGAGCTCAAACTCGGACCCACCGAGTTCAAATTGCTGCACTACTTCATGACGCACGCAGAACGCGTTCATAGCCGCAGTGCTTTGCTGGACAAGGTATGGGGTGACCACGTGTTTATTGAGGAACGCACTGTCGATGTGCATGTCAAGCGACTTCGGGAGGCATTGGGTGGCGCTGGTGCCATGGTTGAAACCGTTCGCGGCTCGGGCTATAGGCTGACGACAGTTGCTTCGCTTGCTGCGGCACAATCCAGATCATGATCAATCGTTGGTTGGTGTTTGCCGCCTGCATGTTGGCAGGTGGCGGTTTGGGTTTTTGGCTCGCATCTCGCGATGGAATGGTTGCCGGACTGCTGGTTGCAATTTTTTTGTGGCTTGCGTTTGACAGCATTTATGTGTCACGCCTGTTGAGGTGGTTGCGCATGGAGCAAAGCAACGAGAACTCAAGCGTTGTTGCCGGCCCGGCACCCAACCTTCCGGGTGTTTGGGGTGAGGCCGCTGACAGAACCCGCAGGTTGCTTAAAAATCGGGACCGAGCGCTTCAGGAAAGCCATGCCCGGCTCGACGAATTTCTGGCTGCCATGCAGGCTTCACCCAGCGGGGTTGTCTTGCTGGATGCCCAGGGGCGCATTGAGTGGTGCAACCAGATCGCCGCGCAGCATTTTGGCTTTGACGCGCGTCGCGACTTGTTGCAGCACATTGCCAACCTTGTGCGGACGCCTGCTTTTAAGGCCTATATGGCTGCCAATGATTTCTCGCATGATGTGGTGATTGCTGGTAGCGCCAGTTTGCCAGGCCGGCCAATCAAGCTGTCGGTACACGTACACGCCTATGGCAAAGACCGCAAGCTGCTGTTGTCACGTGACATCACGGCGGTTGAGCTGGCTGAAGCCATGCGGCGCGATTTTGTGGCCAATGTCTCGCATGAAATCCGCACGCCTCTGACGGTGTTGTCGGGGTTCATTGAAACGCTGCAAACTCTGCCACTCAAAGAGCCGGAGCGCGAGCGTTATCTGGCATTGATGGCGCAGCAGTCCCAGCGCATGCAAACGCTGGTTAATGATTTGCTGACGCTGTCACGTCTTGAAGGCAGCCCGCAGCCGGGTGCCAATGACTGGATGACCACCAGCGCACTTTTGGCACAGTGCGAGCAGGAAGCGCAAGCCTTGTCGGCATTGCTTGCGCCGCACGGCCAAAAAATCATGTTTGATGCTGGCCCGGACAGCGAAATTGCGGGTGCGCAGACAGAGCTGTACAGTGCCATGTCAAACCTGGTGACCAATGCGGTGCGTTACACGCCCGATGCTGGCACGGTGCAGGTCAGCTGGAAGCTGCTGGACGATGGGCGCGGCGAATTCCAGGTTAAAGATACGGGACCCGGTATTGCACCAGAACACCTGCCGCGCCTGACCGAGCGCTTTTACCGGATTGATCGCAGCCGTTCACGCGAGACAGGTGGGACGGGTCTGGGTCTGGCGATTGTCAAACATGTCACGCAGCGCCACGGCGCTGAGCTGCACATTGAAAGTCACCTGGGACAAGGCTCAAGTTTTTCCATCACGCTGCCTGCTGCGCGCGTTCGAAAGATCTAGTTTTCGGCGGGGGCGCGCAGACTTTTTTGAACGGAGCGCCACAGCAGCGCCAAAAGGCAGACTGCCACACCGGCGATGGCGACGGTGCTTGCAGCCCAAAAACTGTTGGGTGACTGACTCGCCAGTACGCCCGCAACGCCCTCATAGGTCAGCCGGTAACCACCGTACAGACCCAGCCCCCAAAGCAACACGCCGTACAAAGCCAGTGGTGCAACGGTGATGCGGTAGCAACGCAGTAAAAATGCACACAGCGCCTGTATGCTGTCAGCAAAATGATAAAACGCAACCCATCCCAGAAGTGATGCGGCAATGGCAACTATTTCAGGGTTGCCAGAATACAAACTGGCAATGCCTGACCTTGCTATTAAAAGCGTAGCTGACAGCACCAGTGATATGGCGGCTGCAAGCTTCAAACCCAACACAACAGCACGCCTGGCGTGGTCGGGCCTGCCAGCGCCGAGCCAGAAAGATACCCGTGCGCTACAGGCAATGGCCATCGACAGCGGCATCATGTAGAGCACGGCTGCCATGCTGGCTGCAATCTGGTGGCCGGCTGTTGCTACCGTTCCCAGGCGGGCAATAAAAAGCGCCATCAGGGTGAATGACGTCACCTCGACCAGATAAGCCAACCCGCCAGGAATGCCCAGACGCGCGAAGCCGCCAATCGCGGGCCAGTCGGGTCGCTCCATGGCCCGCCAAATATGAAAGGGTTTGTACAGCTCCTGGGTGCGCAGCATCACAACAGCCAGCGCAAGCAACAAATAATTGACCACCAGCGTGGCCCAAGCGCAGCCAACCGCACCCATGGCATCGACACCGCCACCACCGGCTACCAGCCAGATCGACAGCGGAATTTTGACCAGCAACGCACCGACCTGCAGCCAGGTGACCAACAGCGGCTTGCCCAGTGACTGGTTGAAGGTGCTGTACACCCGAAACAGCAGGGACGGTGCGAACGCATAAGCCAGCACGGACAGGTAAAGCTCGACTTCACCCATCATGGCCGGGGGTACCTGCGCCCAGCGCAGCAGCGGACCTGGAAAAAGCAGGGCGATCATTCCCGCAACCGTAATAAAACCGCTTAGATAAAGGCTTTGCCTGAGTGAGCGGCCGACCGCTTCATGCCTGCGGGCACCCAGCATTTCCGCCCAGATGGGCAACAAGGCCTGCACAATGCCGATCAATCCGACATAGACACTGATGTACAAAGCTGAACCCACTGACAGCGCGGCCAGCGCGGCATCGCTGTAACGGCCTGCAATCACGGTGTCGGCCACACCAAATGCCATCACTGCCAACTGGCCTACCAGCACCGTACCGGCATGCTGGCTGATGACCTTCAACTCACTCACGGCTTGCGTGAGTTGCTGGGACCAACACTGACGCGTTTAAACAGCAGGATGTTTTCATTTTTATCCGTCGGGCGACGCACAGTTGCCAAAAATGCCCAGTCAGGCAAATTGACCTTGCTGCTCAGGGTTGCTTGAACGTCGGCATCGACGATCAGGTACGGACAAGCGGCACGTTCCGTCGCCTGGCGCAGCTCGAGCTTGCCGTGGTATTGAAAGGCGGCAGCCTGGGCGCTGCCAATGCCGTAAATCTCAACGCAGGCATTTCTGTCAACAAGCTTGGCGATCTGCCGCGACAGGGGCGCGTAACTGCGCGCATAGTCAAGCAGGGGCAGCCAAAGTGTCATCAAAAGCAGCCAGCATAGAGTTGCGCCGCCAGCAGGCAATACAAGTGATTTCCAGATGGCGGCCCTGTGCGCACCCGCCCGCCATTTAACGAGCCAGGTCCACGCGAGGGTGGCTGCCAGAGCCACCATAAATGCAAGCCATGAAAAGCTGGGCTCAAAGCCGGGTGCCAGCCTGGCAACATTGGCCGCTGGCTGGCGCGGCATACCGGTTTGCATGGCAATCCACACCACCCAGATGATGATGCCGCAGCTGGTGAAAAAAATCAGGGTGAACCAGTCAATCAATGAGGCCACACTGCGCTTGAGTGTGGGCAGCGCGAATGCCGCCAGTGCCGCCAGCGGCGGCAAACTGAGCAGCAGGCTGCGGTCGGCGGCGGGTGTGGTCAATGTTGCAGCTACCGACATGCCTGCAAACCACAACGGCAGGGCGACATGGCGGCTAGCCAGCTGCCTGCGCCAGCGCCATAGCGTCCACAGTGCCAGCGGCCATGCGGGCCAGGTAAACCACACCAACAAGCGTCCCAGCTTGCGCCAGTCCGTCCAGGCGGTCTGCTCGCCAGCACCCGGCATATGAATGCGCCACCGCCATAAATCCAGCAGCCAGGCAAACCAGGCCACCAAGGTGGTAACGCCAACAATCAGCAAAACCCATTGCAACGACTGCTTTTGCGCTGAGTCACTGTCCGTGTGTTGCATCGCGCTGCTGCCCCAGCGCACGTGCGTCCATTCCACCAGCGCGCCGCCCAGGCCCAGCAGCACAGCGAGTGTTGGGGCACCACTCATCGCCAGCCCTGTTAAACCCACAAACAGTCCCAAAGAAGGTCCAAAGACAACAGTTGCACGGCGGTATGGGCTGGCGGCCATGGCGTAGAACACCAGCGCGGTAAAGCCCAGTTGCGCCAGAGCGGGCGTGGTCTCATGCGACAGCTGTGCCAAGCCCAAGCTGGCTATCAGCGCCAGCACGCCTGCATCAGCTACGGCACGTGCATAGTCGGTGGGGCTGGCCTCACCGCCAAATGCAAAGGCCACGGGCTGTGCCTGCGGGCTGCGCGCCAGGTAATAGGTGGCGTACCAAGTGGCAAGCAAGCTCAGTGTCAGTAGCAAGATGAAAGGAATGCGTACGGCAAAAGCCGAGTCCAGAAAGGGCAGGCTTTTGATGGCGATTGCACCCAGCCAGTACGGCACCAGCGCATCAAAACCATTGGCAGTGCCCAGCAACTGCGGTGACAGCCAATGCCTGGTATTCAACGCCAGATCCTGCATGATGCCGAAAGCGGCGATGTCGTCGTTTTTCCATGGGGCACGACCAAAAAACCCCGGCAACACATACGCCAGACAAAACAGCAGAAGCGCCAACCTGGGTAGGCGGCGCACGGCGGACTGGGCGATGATGGCAGGTGATGGTTTATTCAAAATAACTGGAACTTTGAGTACGCTGATTTTTACGCAAAAAAACAGACGAAAAACGCAAGCGAAAAAAAAGCAGCCTGATGTTCAGGCTGCTTTTTGTAGGCCAGCAAAAACTTGTTTTGCCAGAACCTTGCAGCTTACGCAGCGGCAGCAGCCTCTGGCGCGGCTTCTTTGGCAGCAGTCTTGCCAAAACGGTTGCGGAATTTCTCAACGCGGCCACCCATGTTGTCCACAGATTTTTGTGTACCGGTGTAGAAGGGATGTGACTCGCTCGACGTGTCAAGCTTGTACAAAGGCAATTCGCGACCATCGTCCATTTTCACCATTTCTTTGGTGTTAACGCAGGAGCGGGTGACGAATTTGAAGTTGTTGGACAAGTCCAAAAAGCAAACTTCGCGGTAGTTGGGGTGAATGCCGTCTTTCATTTCTCTATCCTTATGTGTCGTTTCGGCAGCCACTCAAACCATTTTGAGCACTTTCCGGTAAGCCTTCAATTATAGCGCGACTAACCGCCCCGACGCATCATGTCGAAAAACTCATGATTATTCTTCGTCGCCTTCATGTTTTTCAGCATCAGTTCCATCGACTCGATTTCGTCCATGTTGTACATGAATTGACGCAATATCCGCGATTTTTGCAGGATTTCCGGGGCCAGCAGCAGCTCTTCTTTACGCGTACCGCTGCGGTTCAGGTGAATCGCCGGGAACACACGCTTTTCGTACAAGCGGCGATCCAGGTGAATTTCGCAGTTGCCGGTACCCTTGAACTCTTCAAAAATCACCTCGTCCATGCGGCTGCCGGTATCAACCAGTGCCGTGCCGATGATGGTCAGGCTGCCGCCTTCTTCAATTTTGCGGGCAGCGCCAAAAAAGCGCTTGGGGCGCTGCAAGGCGTTGGCATCCACACCACCGGTCAGCACCTTGCCTGACGACGGCAGCACGTTGTTGTAGGCACGGGCCAGGCGGGTAATCGAGTCGAGCAGAATCACCACGTCTTTGCCGAGTTCAACCAGGCGTTTGGCGCGCTCGATCACCATCTCGGCCACATGTACGTGGCGGGCTGCGGGTTCGTCAAAGGTTGATGAAATCACTTCCCCGCGCACGCTGCGCTGCATCTCGGTCACCTCTTCGGGGCGCTCATCGACCAGTAAAACCATCATGACCACGTCTGGGTAATTTGCAGTTATCGCATGGGCAATGTGCTGCATCATCACGGTTTTGCCTGATTTTGGCGGTGCCACCAGCAGGGCGCGCTGGCCTTTGCCAATGGGCGCAATGATGTCGATGATCCGGCTGGTCAGGTTTTCTTCACCCTTGATGTCACGCTCCAGCTTGAATTGTTCGCGCGGGAACAGCGGCGTCAGGTTCTCGAACATCACCTTGTGCTTGTTGTCTTCGGGTGCGCCGTCGTTGACCTTGTCGAGCTTGTTCAGGGCAAAGTAACGCTCGCCGTCTTTGGGTGTGCGCACTTCGCCTTCAATCATGTCACCCGTGTGCAGGTTGAAGCGGCGAATCTGGCTCGGGCTGATGTAGATGTCGTCGGTGGACGCGGTGTAGCTGGAGTCAGGCGCACGCAGAAAACCAAAACCGTCGGGCAGCACTTCCAGCACGCCGTCGGCAACGATAGTTTCGCCGGTTTTGGAGCGTTTCTTGATGATGGCAAACATCAGCTCTTGCTTGCGCATACGGCCTACGTTTTCAATCTCAAGGGCTTCGGCTTGCTTGAGGACTTCAGACACATGCAGTGCCTTGAGTTCGTTTAAGTGCATGGATTTACCTGCTTAGGGTGCAAAAGATTGCGTGGAGAAATGACTCCTTGCGGAGCATTGAAAAAAACTTTGGGGAGGTTTTGCTTGAAGCCGTGTTGCAAGGCAGACTTCAGAAACCGAAATTTCGAGCCGGCCAGCAGTGACTGGTCGGCGATTGAAAAGATTATGACAGGAAAAAAAAGATGCTTTTAACTTCATGAAGTTCGGAGACTTGGCGCCTCCGAACACGGTTTATAACGGGCATTAAACCAGTTGCTGGTCAATAAATGCGGTCAGCTGTGATTTGCTCATCGCGCCGACTTTGGTCGCAGCCAGTTCGCCGTTTTTGAAGATCATCAGCGTCGGGATGCCGCGAATGCCAAATTTGGCAGGAATGTCGCGATTTTCATCGACATTCATTTTGGCGATTTGCAGTTTGCCTGCGTAGCTGGTGGCAACTTCGTCAAGAATTGGGGCAATCATCTTGCACGGGCCACACCATTCAGCCCAGTAGTCCACCAGCACGGGGTGGGCCGATTTCAAAACATCGGCTTCAAACGTGGCATCGGTGGTATGTTTAATGAGTTCGCTGGCCATGATGGCTCCTTGTTGGGGTTACTGGAAGCTATGAGTTTTGGGTATTTTGTCAGAAACCAAGTCCGCACGTCTTTTTTTAGCCTGTTCGCATCCACTATGACCCTGATAGCTGCTCCCAAAGTTCAAACCGCCATTGACGCGCAATGGGCGGATGTCATGGCGCAACTGGCCGGGTTTTTGCACGAAAAAAATGTGCATGCCTCACGCATGGTGGTTTTGGTGCCTTATGCGCAACTGATGCAGCAGGCAAAAACCGCGTGGGCCAGCTATTGCCAAAGCAGGGGCAAAGCAAGTGCTGCGGCAAGCTTTTTTGTGCCGCGTTTTGAAACCACCATGAACTGGGCCACCTCGGCCGTTGGCGCGCCAGGTTTTGCGCTTGCTCCTGCTGACATTCACGTGAATGCCGCCATCGACGCCCTGACGGCTGCCAATTTGCTGGAACGTGCTGGGCTGGCAGCACAGCAACACGCTCTGGCGGGCCGATTGTTGGAAGCTGCCTGGTCATTGGCGGGCGTTGCTGCTGCCCAGCCGCCCGGCGCGCGCCTGGCGTGGGGTGCACGTCTGGCGCTTGAGATGGGCGGCGGTATGGATGCCCCTGCCTTGGCGCTTGAACTGGCCGTTGCCCGCATTGCACTGGCCTGGGCGGCTGCATCGAGTTACCCCACGGATGTGCTTTTCAATGCTGAGCTGGATCTGCTGGTGGTGCTGGATGGTTTTCAGTCAGAGCCGTTGGCCGAGGCCTTGAAACAGCATTTCGGCGAAAGGGCGGTTGCCATTCAGCTGAATATGCCCGACCTGCCAGGGCTGCTTGGCCTGCATATCGCGCAAGACATGGAGGACGAAGCGCATCTGGCAGCGGCCTGTGTGCTGCAGCATTTGAGCGAAGGGCGCAGCCCGGTTGCGTTGATTGCCCAAGACCGGGTGCTGACCCGCCGCGTGCGCGCCATGCTGGCGGGCAAAGGGGTTGCATTGCGTGACGAAACCGGCTGGAAGCTGTCCACCACGCGGGCAGCGGCAACCCTGATGGGCCTGCTGCGTGCTTTGCCCTGGGACGCGCCCACCGATGCGATGCTGGACTGGCTGAAAAATGCGCCTGCATTTGGAGCCGGTTCGGTGACACGTGCCGAAATTTATTTAAGAAAAAACGGGGTGCGTTTTTGGCGCGTTGTGCCTGCTGCACAGCCCGACACAGAGCAAGAGGCGCAGCAAGATGTGACTTCTGTTGCTGCGCAGGTGGCCACCATCGTCGGCAAACTCCAACGCCCCCGCTTGCTGGCCGATTGGCTGCATGACACCCGCCTGGCCCTGCAAGCTGCCGGGCAATGGCAGCCGCTGGCAGATGACCTGGCAGGCAAGGCGGTACTTGCAGCGTTGTTTCTGGAAGAAGGCAGCGATGCAGCCTTGCCCGCCAACCCGCGCATGAGCCTGCAAGACTTTACGGCATGGGTCAACCAGGCTTTGGAAGCGGCCAGCTTTGCCCCTACCCATGCGCCGCAGGCACAGGTTGTGATTTTGCCGCTCAGCCAGTTGCTGGGCCGCCCCATGCCGGCCGTGGTGTTGCCCGGCTGTGATGAGGTGCGGCTGGCGGTGTCCCCGGAGCCGCCGGGCATGTGGACACCCAGCCAGCGCCAGGTGCTGGGTTTGCCTTCGCGCAGCCAGCTGGCCAGCGCCGCGCGTGCCGCCTGGCACTATGCCTTGTGCATGCCGCATATTGACGTGTTGTGGCGGCAAAGCGAAGCCGGAGAGCGCTTGATGCCCAGCGGATTTGTGCAAGAGGTGTTGCTGACACAAGCCCCGCCGCTCGCCGCCGACCCGCGCGCGCAGCGCCTGCTGACCACCTTGCCCACTTTGCCCCCTTTGCCCACGGGTGACGCGCTGCTGCTCAGCCACCTGTCGGCCAGTGCGTACGAAGATTTGCGTCGCTGCCCCTACCGCTTTTTTGCGCTACGACAGCTTTTACTGCAAGAGGCCGACGAGCTGGAAAGTGAACTGGGCAAGCGCGAGTTTGGAAACTGGCTGCATTTGCTGCTCAAAGGCTTCCATGAGCAGCTAAAAGCGACCCCAGCCCAAGAGATTCAGGCGCGAGTAGCTATGATAAACAGAGCGGCAGACGTTGCCACCCAAACCCTGGGTTTGAGTGCAGAAGAATTTTTACCCTTCACCGCCATCTGGCCACGGGTACGCGCGGGCTACCTGGACTGGCTGGTCACGCACGAGGCTAGCGGCGCAAGCTACGTTGAGGGCGAAGTGTGGAAAAACATGCCGCTGGGAAGCATTGAGCTGGTCGGCAAAATAGACCGCATCGACCAGCTGCCTGACGGCAGCCGGGTGGTGATGGACTATAAAACCGAGCCCGCCAGCACGACCAAAGATCGAATTAAGGCCGCTGGCGAAGACACGCAACTGGCCTTTTACGCAGCGCTGTTGCATGACGACACGCTGGCCGCCGCGTATGTGAATCTGGGTGAAAAAGAAGCCACCAAAACCTATGCCCAGCCCGAGCTTGTTGACCTGCGTGATGACCTGATTGGTGGCATTTTGAGCGACATGGCGCGCATTGCCGACGGTGCGCCGCTGCCAGCGCTGGGCGAGGGCAAGGCGTGTGAATATTGCACGGCGCGTGGCTTGTGCCGGAAAGATTTTTGGACTGTATGAGCCAACCCACCAACAACCCGGCCTACACCCACAACGGCCAAAGCATCTCGGCTGATGCCTTCTACGCCATTGCCTGCGATCCGCGCCGCAGCGTGGCTGTCGAGGCCTGCGCTGGCGCAGGCAAAACCTGGATGCTGGTGTCCCGCATGGTGCGGGCGCTGCTGGAAGAGGGCGCGCAACCGCATGAAATTCTGGCGATCACCTTCACCAAAAAAGCCGCTGGCGAAATGCGCGAACGGCTGTACGAATGGCTTGAAAAGTTTGCCCACGCGGACGACGCCACATTGCAGCAGGAATTGCTTTTGCGCGGCGTAAAAATTGAAAAAAATGCCGATTTTGTGGGTAAAAAAGAGCTGCAGTCCAATGAATTCGGGCGCAAGCAGCTATCAAATTTATATGCCCAGGTACTGGCCCATGGCCGTCCGGTGCAGATCAGAACCTTTCACAGCTGGTTTGCCGCGTTGCTGCGCAGTGCGCCCATGGCGACTTTGCAGCAACTGGGTTTGCCCCTTAACTACGAGCTGCTGGAAGACGATGGCCCGGCCAAGGCGCTGGTCTGGCGGCGGTTTTATGCCACGTTGATGGACAGGCCCGAACTGAAGGCTGATTTTGAAACCGTGGTGCTGGCGCATGGCCGCTTTCAGGCGGGCGTTGCGTTGGAGGGCGCACTGGACAAACGCACTGAGTTTTTACTGGCTGATGCAGCGGGCGTGGTTGACAGCTCGGTGCAGCACGTGGCAGTGCAGTTCCCAGAATTTGCAGAGCTAACGCATCCAGAAGAAGCTTTGCGCACTGACACGGCGATACAACTGTTGCAGACTGCGGCCATTGCGTTGGGCAGGGCAAGCGCGCCCACGTTTTCAGCCAAAGGCGTTGAGCTTGAAACGGCGTTGAGTCAAGCCAACGGTGAGAGAAGCGCCGAAGGTTGGGCGACGGCCATCTTGCTGTCGCTGTTGACCGAAAAAGGCGCGCCCCGCAAGTTTGGCGAAAAGATCATCGGTATCGCCACCGTGCGAGAGGCACAAGAGCTGGCGCTGCGGATTACCGAGGCAACAAGACAACACGAAGCCTGGCACTACCAGCAACGCATGGCGCGCCTGTCGCGCTTGCTGCTGGCTGAATTTACCGCACTAAAACGCGAGCGCGGCTGGGTTGACATGAACGATGTGGAGCGTGCAGCGCAAGTCATGCTGAGTGACGACGTGCTGTCTGGCTGGGTGCAGGAGCGCCTTGATGCGCGCGTCCGGCATTTGATGATTGACGAGTTTCAGGACACCAACCCGCTGCAATGGCAGGCCTTGTCAAACTGGCTAAGTGGGTATGGTGGCGCAGGAGGTGGCGCGGGCCGCGCACCAAGTGTCTTCATCGTCGGTGACCCGAAGCAAAGTATTTACCGCTATCGGCGCGCCGAGCCGCAAGTCTTCATTGCCGCGCAAGCCTTTATGCGTGACGCACTCGGTGGCGATGTGCTGGCCTGCGACCACACCCGGCGCAGCAGTGCGGCGGTCATTGAATGCGTCAATGCTGTGATGGGTGCTGCGGCGACTCACGATGGCTATGAGGGCTTCAGGGCGCACACCAGTGCATCGACGGATGAGGGCAGGGTGCTCAGGTTGCCGCCCATCTTGAGGCTTGAGAAGAGCCAAACACCTGACATGCTCGAATGGCGCGACAGCCTGACTACGCCGCGTGAACTGCCTGAAGAAACGCTCAGAACCCTGGAGGCCAGACAAGCTTCGGCCTGGGTTGCAAACCAAATCGCCAGCGGCATCAAACCTTCGGGCATCATGCTGTTGTCACGCAAACGCGCCAGTCTGCTACCCCTGCTGGGTGAGCTGCGCGCCCTGCACATCCCAGCGCAAATCGGTGAAAAAACCGAACTGATCGACTGTTGCGAGGTGCTTGACGTGGTGGCGCTGCTCGATGTGCTGGTGTCGCCCCAGCATGACTTGTCACTGGCGCGTGCCCTGCGTTCGCCGCTGTTTAATGTCAGCAATGACGCGCTGGTAAACATCGTTTTGACCAGAGGTAAGTCAAAACAACCGTGGTTTGATGTGCTACAAAATAATGAGCTGATTGCGCCCGAATTGATTGGGCTAGGAGCTGTTTTAACCCGCTACAAAGCACTTTTAGACACGCTTCCGCCGCATGATGCGCTGCAAGCCATTTACGACAGCGGCGATGTGCTTGCCCGTTTTGCTGCCGCCGCACCCGCTGCCAGCCGTGCCAGCGTGCTGTCCAATCTGCGGGCGTTGCTGGCTGCCGCTTTACAGGTCGATGGGGGCCGCTACGCCACGCCCTATGCCTTTGTGCGGGCGCTCAAGGCGGGTGGCTTGCAAGCGCCCGCAGCAGTCAACCCGGATGCCGTTCGCCTGCTGACCATCCACGGTGCCAAGGGGCTGGAAGCCGACGCCGTGCTGCTGCTGGACACCGACACGGCGCAGCGCAAGGCAGACAGCATGAGCGTGCTGGTGGACTGGCCGGGGCAGGCGCAGGTCCCGCAAAAGTTTGTTTTTTTAATCAGCGAAAGCGCGCCGCCCGCCTGCGCCAAAGAAACACTGGCTATCGAGCAAGCGGCCAGAGCGCGCGAAGAGCTGAACGCCCTGTATGTTGCCATCACGCGCGCCAAAACCACACTCGCCATCTCGTCGATTGAGCCTTACCGTGAAGCCCCCAACAGCTGGTGGCAACGGCTGTATGGTTTGGCGATCGATGAAGCCGTGCCGCTGGCAACCCCAGCCACAACCGCAGCCACAGCCACAGCCACTGGGCATGCGGCATCAAACACCAACACCTTTAACTTGCCTGACTTGCCATATTTTGTGAACTACAGCAGCCTCACGCCGCAGCCTGTGTTGGATGTAGATTCGCCCAGTGCCCGCGTTGGCAAAGCCATGCACCGCCTGCTGCAATGGCATGACTTGTCAGACCCCGCCACTGCCAGAGCCGCCCGTGAATTCGGCCTGACGACCGAGCAAGCCGCGCAAGCCCAAATCATGGCCAACAGCATCCGCTTTGGTGATGCCGCCTGGGCCTGGGATGATGCGGTGGTTCAATGGCAGGGCAATGAAGTCGAACTAACCCACCAGGTCAGCACCTTCAGGCTGGACCGCCTGGTGCAGCGCAAAGACGCGGGCCATCAGGGCCACTGGTGGGTGCTGGACTACAAGTCTGCATCCAGCCCGCAGCAGCAGGCTGAACTTGTGGCAAAAATGCAGCTCTACAAGGCAGCGCTTGGCGCAATTTACCCCGGCCAGACGATCAAGGCGGCATTTTTGACGGCAGCCGGTGCTGTCGTTGCTTTGGATTGATCTGTTTTGAACAAACACCCCCCAAAAAATCTTGAAACCTGTTTTATGACAGTTTTCAGGCCTTTTCAGCATTAAAAAATGGCTGTAGCCCAATAAATTCGGGTGAAAGCAGCTATTAAAAAAAGAGCATACGGAATACCCATTGACAACACCAGACCCCATTTTAAAGACCACTCGCAAGCCGTTCAAGGTGGTGGTCATAGGCGGCGGGCCTGCGGGCTTGATGGCTGCTGAAGTGCTGGCAAATGCAGGCATGGCAGGCAGCGCAGTCGATGTAGCGCTATACGACGCTATGCCGTCGGTGGGGCGCAAGTTTTTGCTGGCAGGCAAGGGCGGGCTGAATCTGACGCATGCTGAGGACATAGAACCCTTCTTGAGCCGCTACGGTGAGCGCCGCGACAGCATGGCGCCATTGATCTCTGGCTTTGGCGCAACGCAGCTTCGCGATTGGGCGCTGGGCTTGGGCATTGAAACTTTTGTGGGCAGCTCTGGCCGTGTGTTCCCAAAGGACATGAAAGCCGCGCCGCTGCTCCGTGCCTGGCTGCACCGCTTGCGTGCATCGGGTGTGCAGTTTTTCATGCGGCACCGCTGGCTGGGCTGGGCAGATGACCAGCAACTGCAGTTCATGACACCCAACGGCCCTGTGCTTGTCGCCGCTGATGCGGTGGTGCTGGCACTCGGCGGGGGGAGTTGGGCGCGTTTGGGCTCTGACGGCGCATGGGTTGGGCTGCTGGCGGCGCACGGTGTTGACGTGGCGCCGCTGCAACCTTCAAATTGCGGCTTTGATGTGTCTGGCTGGACACCGTATTTCTCAGGCAAATTTTCCGGGCAACCCTTCAAGTCAGTGGCCATTCATTTCACGGATTCGCAGGGTCAGACTTTTAGCTGCAAGGGCGAGTTTGTTGCAACCTCTACCGGGCTGGAAGGCAGCCTGATATATGCGGCTTCCAGCTTGCTGCGCGATGAAATTACAAAAAATGACCAGGCCACCTTCACGCTGGATTTGCTGCCAGACAAAACCCCCGAGCAGGTCTTGCATGAAGTGCGGCATCCGCGCGGCTCACGTTCACTCTCAAGCCACCTGAAAAGCCGTCTGGGCCTTGACGGCATCAAATCGGCGCTGCTGCATGAGCTGCTGGCCAAAGACGGTTTTGCTGACCCACTCAAACTGGCGCAGGCCATCAAGGCGCTGCCCGTGACGCTGGTTTCTTGCCGACCCATTGATGAGGCCATCAGCAGTGCGGGGGGCGTGCGTTTCGACGGGCTTGACGCGCACTTGCAACTGAATGCGGAAAAAAGTCCCAAACCGCCGATGTTTTGTGCGGGTGAAATGCTCGACTGGGAAGCGCCGACTGGCGGGTACTTGCTGACCGCCTGTTTTGCCAGTGGGCAAGCCGCTGGACATGGTGTTTTGAACCACTTTGGGCTACAGCGTCCGCTACCGACCGCCATGGGGTCGTGTATGCCAACCTGATTACATTTTGAAACGTCTGACTTGTGATCGGCATGGCGATTGCGCCATCCGTGCCCGCATACAATCAATAGTTGCGTTATCTGGCCGACTGGCCCGGTGTATTTTTTGACATGTAAGTAACAAAAATTGTGGAGTTTGCCGTGTTTATTTCTTCTGCCTTTGCCCAAACCGCTCCTGCCGCTGCTGCTGGCGGCGACATGATGTCATCCCTCACAGGCATGCTGCCGCTCGTGCTGATGTTCGTGGTGTTGTATTTCGTCATGATTCGCCCCCAGATGAAAAAGCAAAAAGAGCACCGCGCCATGATTGATGCGCTGGCCAAAGGCGATGAAGTCGCTACCGCTGGCGGCCTGCTGGGGAAAGTGACCAAGCTGGGTGATTCGTATTTGACGCTGGAGCTGGCCGCCGGGGTTGAAGTGCAATTGCAGCGCAGCGCGATTGTTCAGGTGTTGCCAAAAGGCGCGATCAGCACATCAAAATAACGGAATCCCATTCAATGAATCGTTATCCGGTCTGGAAATACGCCATCATTGTGGTGGCCTTGTTGGTAGCGGTGATTTACACGCTGCCCAATTTTTTTGGCGAGGCGCCTGCCGTGCAGGTGTCCAGCATCAAATCGGCCATCAAGGTTGACAGCACCACCGTCACCCGGGTTGAGCAGGCGCTCAAAGCTGCCAACATCACGCCAGACGCCATTACTTTGGATGGCAGTTCGGTCAAGGCCCGCTTTGGCGATACCGACACCCAGCTCAAAGCCAAGGATGTGGTGCAAAAGGCCCTCAATCCAGAAGCCGATGGCGCGACCTACGTGGTTGCGCTCAATTTGCTGTCACGCTCACCTGCCTGGCTGACCGCGCTGCACGCCGCACCGATGTACCTGGGCCTGGACTTGCGCGGTGGCGTTCACTTCATGCTGCAGGTTGACATGCAGGCGGCACTGACCAAAAAGGCGGAGTCGCTGACGGGTGACTTGCGGCTGTCGCTGCGCGAAAAAAACATCCGCTATCTGGGATTGAGTCGCAATGCGCAAAGCATAGAAGTGCGGTTTCGCGACTCCCAGACATTGCAGGCCACCAAAAACCTGATTCAGGACCAGTTTCCTGACCTGCAAACAACCGATGCGCCAGACGGTGTGGAATACAAACTGATAGCCAGTATCAAGCCCGAGGCGGCACGCCGCATTCAGGACCAGGCCCTCAAACAGAACATGGTCACGCTGCACAACCGCATCAATGAGCTGGGCGTGGCCGAGCCAGTGATTGCGCAGCAGGGCATTGACCGCATCGTGGTGCAATTGCCGGGCGTGCAAGACACCGCCAAAGCCAAAGACATTCTGGGCCGTACCGCCACACTTGAAATGCGCCTGGTGGACGACAGCGCAGAAGGCCGCGCGGCAGAGACCAACAGCGGGCCGGTACCGTTTGGTGCCGAGCGTTTTCTGGAGCGCGATGGCCGGGTGGTGATTGTGAAAAAACAGGTCATCATCACGGGTGAAAACCTGACCGATGCGCAGCCCGGCTTTGACTCGCAAAGCCAGCAACCCAAAGTTGACCTGACCGTTGATGCCAAGGGTGGCCGCATCATGCGCGACACCAGCCGTGAGAATTTAAAAAAGCGCATGGCGATTTTGCTGTTTGAAAAGGGCAAGGGTGAAGTACTGACCGCGCCTGTGATTCAGGGCGAGCTGGGCAACCGGTTTCAAATTTCAGGTTCCATGAGCGTGTCTGAAGCCAATGACCTGGCGCTGTTGCTGCGCGCAGGCTCGCTGGCCGCACCGATGGAAATCATTGAAGAACGCACCATAGGCCCTACCCTGGGCGCTGAAAACATTGCCAAAGGATTTCAAAGCGTGACCTACGGGTTTGCCGTGATTGTCTTGTTTATGGCAGGTTATTACATGCTGTTTGGTGTGATTTCAGGTGTTGCACTGGCTGTCAATTTGTTGCTTCTGATCGCGATTTTGTCAATGCTGCAGGCCACCCTCACATTGCCGGGTATGGCGGCCATGGCGCTCGCGCTGGGTATGGCCATTGACTCCAACGTGCTGATCAATGAGCGGGTGCGGGAAGAACTGCGTAACGGTGCTTCGGCGCAAGCGGCCATTCACACGGGGTACGAGCGGGCCTGGGCGACGATTCTTGACTCCAACATCACCACCCTGATTGCCGGTTTTGCACTGCTGGCCTTTGGCTCAGGGCCGGTGCGCGGTTTTGCAGTGGTCCATTGCATCGGTATTTTGACTAGCATGTTCTCGGCGGTGTTTTTCTCGCGCGGTCTGGTGAACCTGTGGTACGGGCGGCAGAAAAAGCTCAAGTCGGTATCCATTGGTACTGTCTGGCGTCCTGCCCCTGCCAACGATGCTGCCAAATTGACCGCCTAAACATACTTAAAAAGAGCTTCCATGGAATTTTTTAAAATCAAAAAAGACATTCCGTTCATGCGGCATGCGGTGATTTTTAACGCAATATCGTTTATCACTTTTGCGCTGGCCGTGTTTTTCCTGTTCTCACGCGGGCTGCATCTGTCGGTTGAATTTACCGGCGGTACCGTGATGGAAGTCAGCTACACGCAGACTGCTGCGGTTGAGAAAATCCGCACCACCGTGGCCACGCTGGGGTTTACCGATGTGCAGGTACAAAACTTTGGCAACTCCCGCGACGTGATGATCCGCCTGCCAGCGCAAAAAGGTGTCAGCACGGCGCAGCAAAGTGACAAGGTGATGGCAGCGCTGAAAGCGCAAGACCCGGCAGTGCAATTGCGCCGAACGGAGTTTGTCGGTCCATCGGTGGGTGAAGAGCTGGCGCAAGACGGCCTGAAAGCACTCGGCATGGTGGTGGTCGGCATCATGATTTACCTGGCGTTCCGCTTTGAGTGGAAGTACGCCGTAGCAGCCATCATCGCCAACTTGCACGACGTGATCATCATTCTTGGTTTCTTTGCATTTTTTCAGTGGGAGTTTTCACTCTCGGTGCTGGCGGCGGTGCTGGCGGTGCTGGGTTATTCCGTTAACGAATCAGTGGTGATTTTTGACCGGATTCGTGAGAATTTCAGGCGTTACCGCAAGATGGACACGGTTGAGATCATTGACAACGCCATCACGTCCACCATCAGCCGCACCATCATCACCCACGGCTCGACGGAGGTGATGGTTTTGTCGATGCTGCTGTTTGGCGGCCCAACGCTGTTTTACTTTGCGCTGGCGCTGACCATCGGTATTTTGTTTGGCATTTACTCGTCAGTGTTTGTGGCTGCGGCCATCGCCATGTGGCTTGGCATCAAGCGCGAAGATCTGGTTAAAACCACTGCCAAGAAAGAAGAAGACCCGAACGACCCCAACGCGGGCGCAACGGTGTAAGCTCAGTTAACGACTGACACAATTGTTTGTGGCTACCAATAACAATAAAACCAATCTTTTAGCCTCGCAGGCGCGTGAGCTTTTCACGGAGCTGGCCGGGCGGGTGTTGCCTGATCTCGCCAAACTGGTGCTTGACAAACTCTCGGTGCTGGTTGACCAGCCAGGCAGCGCGCGGGACATGCAGGACACGCGTGATGTCTGGTTGACATTCCAATCTGCCGGGAAAGTCTGGGTGAACGGCAGCAACAAGGCCTGGAAAAAGGCGCTTGCGGCTGTTCCTGCTTCTTCCACAGGTGCCAAGCTTGACTTTGACAGCGAAAAGTTCGAGTTGATGGACAACGAAGTGATGGAAAGCAAAATCCTGGCTTCGCGTCTTGCGCTGCGTTTGCTCGATACCGCCAGTTGGGAACTCAATGACCTGCGTCTTCGGATACAAAATCTGGAAGGTGTGTCTGAGCTAGCTGCAGACGATGTGCTTCGGCCTGAAGTGCTGGCTCGGCACCTTTTGGAGCAGTGGACGGCGGCCAGTCTTTCGCGTGAAACGTGGATCATCGCTCAGGACGTTATACAGAACCGCCTGGGCGAACACTTGCTGGAAGCCTATCACGCGACCAACGAGTTTTTGGTTCAGCAAGGTGTGATGGCCGAGATTGACTTGAGGCCGCTGGTCAAGCGGACCCCGTCCGCCGTTATCAAAGGGCAGGTGCCAGGCAACAAGCCTGCCAATGCAAAAGCACGCGCGACATCGCAGTCCGGTGAGATGCGCGGCGATGAGCGGTTTTCTGGTGACTATGGTGGTGGTTACGGCGGTGGAGGCTCTGGCTCTGGCTCTGGCGGTGGATCGTATGGCGGCGGCTCAGGTGGCACTGCTGGACGCGGCGGTAATTCTGGCAGTGGCGGCGGACGTGGTGGTAATTCTGGCGGTGGCGCAGAGTCACCGCATGAAGAAACCCGCATGCAAACGGCCACCACGCCGCTTGCAAAAGCGCGTATGCGTGCGCAAGGTGTGATGGGTAATCTCAAGCGCCTGCTGACAAACCAGGTGGCAGGATTTGACGACACGCGGGGTGCTCAGGCTTCACCGCAACTGGCGCATGCGATAGCGGGCATGGCGGTTGTGGCCGAAAGCGGCAATGACCGCACCCTGATGGCCTCTGGCCCCGACCAGGTGTATGGTCCAGAGCATGTCGAGCAGGCATCCAACGTGCTGCGCCAACGTACCAACAGCCTGAAGCAAGTTGCAACAACATCGGCTGAAAAAGCCACGATTGAAATTGTGGCGCTGATGTTTCAGTCCATCCTGGCGGAAGACCGCATACCGCCGACCGTGCGGGTTTGGTTTGCGCGTTTGCAGATGCCTGTGCTGCGGGTTGCTATTTCAGAGCCAGAGTTTTTTGGGTCTTTGCAGCATCCGGCGCGCCGGCTGATTGACCGCATGGGTTCTTGCGTTTTGGGCTTTGATGTGGCGGTGTCCGGTGGCGCGATGGAAATTGAAATCAAACGCGTTGTGCAGGTGATTGAGCAATACCCAGAAACCGGTCGCCGTGTGTTTCAACTGGTGTATGACGAGTTTCAAAAGTTTTTATCCAAGTTTTTGTCTGAGCAAGGCAGCACGGCACGCGTGGTGAGCATTGCCCAGCAGGTTGAGCAAAAAGAGACCATGGCCATTCAATACACCATTGAAATGCGCAGCATGCTCAACGACATGCCGGTACGCGAAGAAATACGTGAATTTCTTTTCAAGGTATGGGCTGAGGTGCTGGCGATAGCCGCCATGCGCAACGGGCCGCAGCATGAAGAAACCATGACCCTCAAGCGCGCAGCGGCTGATCTGGTGTGGGCCGCGAGCGCCAAGCCCAACCGGGCCGACCGGGCCAAGGTGATTTCTGATTTGCCCAAGTTGCTGCAGCTGTTGCGCCTGGGCATGACCATGCTGGCCATGGACACCAAAGCGCAGGACCAGCACATCAAGGCCATCAGTGACACGCTGGCTGATGCCTTCATGTCCAAAACAGACGCCATCTCTCATGAACGTATCGATGCCATGGCCAAGCGACTGACCAATCTGGAAGACTATCTTTCAGATGAAGATGTCGGTGACTTGCCGCTGGATACCGAAAGCCTGGTGATGATGATTGGCATCGATGCCTCAGACATCGAGGTCATCACGGACGGTGGCAGCCAGCCGAGTGAAGCCATGCGCGCCTGGGCGCTTGAACTCCAGCTCGGCGCGTGGTTCAGCCTGGACCACAACGGGCGCGTCAGCCATGTGCAGTTTGCCTGGTGCAGTGACCGCAAGCAACTGCATTTGTTTGCATCGAGCGACGGCCGAAATTTCCTGATTCAAGGGCGCAGGCTGGCGGCTTATTTGCAGGCTGGCTTACTGGTGCCGACGGAAGAAGAAGCGCTGACCGTGCGCGCCACGCGCGATGCGCTGGCCAAGCTGGAAGCCAACCCCGAAAGACTTTTAAGCTGATTTCTTAATGCCCAACTCGGTCAGTTGTGTCGTCGCACAGCTCGTCCAGTACCAGTGCGTCAGGCTCTTGCCCAAAGCTCCAGTACACCATCAGCACAATGATTTTCAGGTCGTCAAGGTCTAGCGGGTTACCCGGTGCGGCCATGGCGCGGTCAAGGACGATCTCGCGCATATGCGGTGGCAACACACCGGATGACTCCAGAAAGCTGACAAAACCAAGCGCTTCAACGCCAATCTGCTCTTGCTCGGCGACGCTGTAAGCCCGCATGCTGCCTGGCGATTGGGCTTGTATGTCGCCAGGCTGGTCTACATCGGCTGCAGTCAGGTAAATCTGGGTGCTTTGCGCGGCGGTGTTCAGGCCTTCCAGCCAGACCAGCGCTTCATGGATTTCTTCTGATTCAAACCCGACGGCCGTCAGTTTGCGGCCCAGTTGCGGCAGCTCGGGGCAAGCGTCACCTTGCCAATAATTTTCGTAGACGTAGACCAGTACTTCAAACATGGCTTCAATATAGCCCATAAAGTTTGTTCATCAAGTTCTCGCTTGCAAGCGCCTTGTTAAAATCCGGCATCAACCCAACCCGGAACGCCATGCAGTTTTTTTGGTACATCGTCGCAGGAGGCATCGCTACCGCCGCGCATTACGCCGTGTTGATTGCTCTGGTGGAGTTGTTCGGCGCTTCTGCAGCGCCTTCGGCGGCCATAGGCGCGCTGTGCGGAGCGGCTGTTTCGTACCTGCTCAATCGGCGCATGACGTTTGCAGGCAGCAACGCTGGCCACACCCAAGCGCTACCGCGATTCATGGCCATTGCGTTGCTGGGTGCTTTGCTCAATGGCGTGCTGGTCTGGCTTGGCGTTCAGCAGTTGGGCTGGCACTATTTTTTAGCCCAGGTGCTGGCCACTGTGCTGGTTCTTGGCCTGACCTTTCGACTTAACCGACTCTGGACCTTTGCGCAATGAATTCAACTGTCACAACGCCTGGCCCTGCAACCCCCGCTGGTTGCATGCTCAGCGTGATTGTCCCGGCCTACAACGAAGAAGAGGTGTTGCCGATTTTCCATGGCCGTCTGGTGGCTGCGCTGGCCAATACGCCCGAGCTTGAAGGCAGCTGGGAAATTGTCTACGTCAATGACGGCAGCAAAGACGGCACGCTGCGCATTTTGAAAGAACTTGCGATGCACGATGCAGCCATTGGCGTAGCCAACCTGAGCCGCAACTTTGGCAAAGAAGCTGCCATGAGCGCTGGCCTCAAGCTGGCGCGCGGCGACGCCATCATCCTGATTGACGCTGACCTGCAAGACCCGCCCGAGCTGATTGGTGAGATGGTGCGCGCCTGGCAGCAGGGCGCCGATGTGGTGAACATGAAGCGGAGCAGCCGCCAGGGTGAAACATGGTTTAAAAAAGCCTCAGCCGCCTGGTTTTACAAGGTGATCAACTGGCTGTCTGAAGTGCACATACCTGAAAACGTGGGCGACTTCCGCTTGCTTAGCCGCCGTGCGGTCGATGCACTCAACCAGTTGCCTGAGAGCAACCGCTTCATGAAAGGCCTGTTCGCCTGGATAGGCTACAAGCAGGTGCTGGTCGAATACGCCAGGCACCCGCGCGCGGCGGGCGAGACCAAATGGCCCTACCTCAAGCTGCTTAATTTTGCGATTGAAGGCATCACTGGGTTTTCAGTCGTGCCGCTGCGGCTGGCCAGTTATGCCGGGTTTTTAACTGCGTTCTCAGCCTTTGTTTATGCGCTGTTTTTGTTGGTCAAAACGCTGACGATTGGTGACTCTGTCAAGGGCTTTCCTACGCTGATTTTGACGATTCTGATTCTGGGCGGTTTGCAGCTGATGGCCATGGGCATCATTGGCGAATACCTCGGCAGGCTGTTCAAGGAAAGCAAGCGCCGGCCCCTGTTTTTGCTGGACGAATACCAAGCGCCACAGAACGCTGTTCAAAGCATTGAAGCACGCGTTCTGGCCGCCCGCGCATGAGCACCACGCACAACACTTCAAGCCGCTGGTTGTGGTGGACATTGGGCATCGTCGCCCTGGCCAGGTTGCTCTCGCTGGGCCTGTACCCGCTAACTGACACCACTGAGGCGCGTTATGCAGAAGTGGCCCGCAAAATGGCCGAGCTGGGCAACTGGGTCACGCCGCTGTATGACTACGGCGTGCCGTTTTGGGCCAAGCCACCTTTGAGTACCTGGCTGACGGCCATCAGCATCCAGCTGTTTGGCGTGAATGAATTTGCCGCACGCTTGCCGTACTTTTTACTGGCCGTGCTGATTGCCTGGCTGCTATGGCAGTGGGTGCGCCGCAGCTCTGAAAAGCAGGCGCAACTGGCCGTGGCCTTGATGAGCAGCACCTTGCTGTATTTCATTGCGTCGGCAGCGGTGATGACGGACCTGGGCCTGGTGTTGGGTACCTTACTTGCCATGCGCGGCTTTTGGGCGGCTTTTGAACAAGGGCCATCCAGCCGCCCCAAAGAAGTCTGGCTGCTCTTTATTGGTTTGGGTATCGGTTTGCTTGCCAAGGGGCCGATTGCCGTCGTTTTGTCAGGTCTGCCCATTGGCCTGTGGATGCTCTTGAGCGGCCATATCAAGGCATCGTGGCAACGGCTGCCTTGGGTCAAGGGCAGCTTGTTGACGCTGGCGATTGCTGCGCCCTGGTATGTGATGGCAGAAATCCGCACGCCGGGGTTTTGGGAATACTTCTTCATTGGCGAGCACTGGAACCGATTTACTGTTACGGGCTGGGCGGGCGACAAATACGGCACGGCGCACGCCACCCAGCGTGGCGCGATCTGGCTGTTTGCGCTGGCCGCCTGCATGCCCTGGACGGCGCTGCTGCCGCTGCTGTGGGTGGGCCGCAAAGCTGCTGTGGCTAACGCGGCTGCCACGCCCCAGCCCCAGTTCGCTTTCTACCTGCTGGCCTGGTCGGTTTCGCCCTGCCTGTTTTTCACAATGTCTGGCAATATTTTGTGGACGTATGTGCTGCCTGCGTTGCCTGCCATGGCGCTATTGGCGGCGCGATGGCTCAGTGGCGATGCCAGAACACGCTGGGTCAATGGCGTGGTGACTACTGGCGTGGTGGCCATGGCCTTGCTGGTGGCCGCCTTCTTTGGCCGTGAGCAGTTCAACGACAGCTGGAAGTCCGCCAAAACCGTCGTGCTGGCGCATCAGGCCAATTACGCTGGCCAGCCACTGCTGTTCATGGGTGACCTGCCGTATTCAGCGTCTTACTATGCACAAGGCAAGGTCAAGGCGCTGCCTGGTAATGCCGAGCTGGCCGCACGGCTGGCCATAGGTCCGGTGTTTATTGCGCTAAACCCTGACCAGGTCAAGGCCTTGACGCCAGAGCTCCAGGCCAGGTTAAAGCTGGAAGCAACTTCAGGCGCTTTCAAGCTGTATTCTTCAGCTTCCAGATAGCGTAAAACGGCTGAATTTAGCCATTTTTAGGTATCATTTAAGCCTGCAGCCCAATAGATTCGGGCGCAAGCAGCTACTGAATTAGTAGCATTCAAATGCTACCGTTTTTGGTATTGCGTGTTGCCAAATAAAATCTCACGCGCCTTGTCATCCGTGATCGGCTTGCGCAGGTCGGCCAGCACCTGCACGCCGCGCTGCACAGCCGGGCGGGCCGCAATGCCGTCAAACCATTTTTTAAGGTACGGGTAGTCGGCCCAGTCAATGCCGTGGTTGGCCCAGTTGCGCAGCCACGGAAAGATGGCCATGTCAGCAATCGTGTACTGGTTGCAGGCGATAAATTTGCTGTTGGCCAGTTGCCTGTCCATCACGCCATAAAGGCGTTTGGTCTCATTGGTGTAGCGGTTGATGGCGTAGTCAATTTTTTCGGGTGCGTACTGCCTGAAGTGGTGCGTCTGGCCAATCATGGGGCCAACGCCGCCCATCTGAAACATCAGCCACTGCAAGGTTTGAAATTTAAGGCGATCTGTTTTGGGTAAAAATTTGCCAGTTTTGGCCGCCAAGTAAAGCAAAATCGCACCCGACTCAAACAGGGCCATGGGTTTGCCATCCGGCCCATCCGGGTCCAGCATGGCAGGGATTTTATTGTTCGGGCTGATGGCCAAAAACTCAGTCGTGAACTGGTCACCCGTGCCAATATTGATCGGAATGGCCTCCCAGTCGCGCCCCAGGCGCAAACCGCATTCCTCCAGCATGACATGAACCTTGTGGCCATTGGGCGTGGCCCATGAGTAAACTTTAATCATGTTTTTTCCTTTGCGACGATTATGATGTTTTGTTGCACTTTAAGAGAAAACACCAAACCATGTTTGAGCGACTCAAAAAAGTATTTGCCCCGACCGATAAAGCACTTGATACGCCCCAGAGGACTGATGCCGTGTCAGAGTGGGCCGGCACCCATGGGTTTGCTTACACAGGGCAGGGCGACAGTTCTGCATTTGTCGTGACCGGCAAGATAGGCAACAAGCCCTGGAAGCTTGAGCGGGGACGCTCGTCGCGCGACTACATTCGCGGCGAAGAGCTGCGTGCCCGCGCTGAGCTGAAAGTCAACGATGATGCAGCCGTGCTCATCATGAACCGGCCGTTAAAAGAAGCGCTTGAAAAACGCGCCTATGAGATGTACACCGACACGCTTCAAACCACAGCCGACCCCAGCCTGCCCGAAGAAATGCGCTGGCTGGCCATGTACCCAGAAGTCGGCTGGGACGGGTTGCCCCCGGCTTTCTGGAAGCGCTATTCCGTGCTGGCCGACAGACGCGAACACGCGCTGGCCTGGCTCGACAGCAGCCTGGCCGACCTGCTGATGTCGTGGCCCGAACCCGCACCCGACGAGCAGATTCCCTTCATGTTGATGCTGTTGCGCGGCAAAGCCTATTTGCGCATGCAGTACACCCCAGCCGACATGCCAACGCTGGAACACGCGGCCCAGATTTTTACCAGCGCCTGCGAGTCAGCCGTGTCGGGGTTGTCGACGGATATTGCCTTGTAGGGGCTGCCGAGGTGCCTGAAAGCGGGTTTTTGGCCTTTTTCAGGTATGTTTTAGTGCTGCAGCCCAATAGATTCGGGCGCAAGCAGCTACTTATATAATAGCAATTAAAGCGGCCTAGCTACCCCGCGTCACAGGCATGTCGACGTCACCCGGCAGCAGCAGGTGCCTGGCCAGCTCCAGTTTGGCAATCGACGCGCGATGGACTTCGTCCGGGCCGTCAGCCAGGCGCAGGGTGCGCTGATGGGCGTAGGCGTAAGCCAGTGGAAAGTCGTCTGACACGCCGCCGCCGCCGTGGGCCTGGATGGCCCAGTCGATGATCTGGCACGCCATGTTGGGGGCCACGACCTTGATCATGGCTATTTCGGCTTTGGCAATCTTGTTGCCAACCGTGTCCATCATGTAGGCGGCTTTCAGCGTCAGCAGGCGCGCTTGTTCGATCATGCAGCGGGACTCGGCAATGCGTTCATGCCAGACGGAGTGGCTGGCAATCGGCTTGCCAAACGCAACGCGGCTGGTCAGGCGCTTGCACATCAGTTCCAGCGCGCGCTCAGCGCAGCCGATGGTGCGCATGCAGTGGTGAATGCGTCCGGGGCCAAGGCGGCCTTGGGCTATTTCAAAGCCACGGCCTTCACCCAGCAGCAGGTTGTCAACCGGGACGCGGACATTTTTCAAACGCACTTCCATGTGGCCGTGCGGTGCGTCGTCGTAGCCGAAAACGGTCAGCGGGCGAATCACGGTGATGCCGGGTGCGTTGGCGGGCACCAGAATCATCGACTGTTGTTCGTGGCGACCTGCATCGGGGTTGGTTTTGCCCATCACGATGTAGACGGCGCAACGTGGGTCGCCTGCACCAGATGACCACCACTTCAGGCCATTGAGTACATACTCGTCGCCATCGCGTTCGATGCGGCAGGCGATGTTGGTGGCATCGGATGAGGCGACTTCGGGCTCGGTCATCAGGAATGCAGAGCGAATCTCGCCGCGCAGCAAGGGATCGAGCCACTGGTCTTTGTTGGCCTCGGAGCCGTAGCGGGCAATGGTTTCCATATTGCCGGTGTCGGGGGCCGCGCAATTGAAGACTTCAGCCGCAAAGGGCACACGGCCCATGATCTCGCACAACGGTGCGTATTCAAGGTTGCTCAGACCTTCAGGCGCGCGTGGGGAGTGGGGCAAAAACAGGTTCCACAGACCAGCAGCTTTGGCTTTGGGCTTGAGCTCTTCAATGATGGTGGTCGGAATCCAGGCGTTGCCTTTGGCGCGATTCTCGGCAATCTCGCGGAAAAAACGTGCCTCATTCGGGTAAATGTGCTCGTCCATAAAGGCCAGCAAGCGGGCCTGCATCTGTTGTACTTTGGGGGTGAAATTAAAGTCCATGTCTGTCTCCTGAAAAATTTAAAAATTTAAAAAATCGAAAAATCAAACGTCGCTTTTAGCACCGCTCTTTAGTGCAAAAGCCCAAGCCAACTTTGCCAGCACAGGCGCACCGGCGGCTGAACTGACGGCCTGTGCGCTGGATGCCGTACCGGCTTCAACCCGCTTGGCAATGCCCTGCAAAATGGCGGCCAGCCTGAACAGGTTGTAGGCAAGGTAAAAGTTCCAGTCAGCCTTGAGCAGCTCGGGTGTGGTGATGCCCGTGCGTTCGCAATATTTGGCGATGTACTCCGTCTCACTGGGGATGCCTAGCGCAGCAATGTCCAGCCCGCCAATACCGCGAAACGCCCCGGGCGATATGTGCCAGGCCATGCAGTGGTAACTGAAATCGGCCAGCGGGTGGCCCAGGGTGGACAGCTCCCAGTCAAGCACCGCCAGCACGCGTGGCTCTGTGGGGTGAAACATCAGGTTGTCGAGCCGAAAGTCGCCATGCACGATGGATGTCATCGCCTCATCACGCGCCGTGAGAGGGATATTCACGGGCAGCCAGGCCATCAGGCTGTCCATCTCGGGGATGAGGGTGGTGATGGACGCAACGTATTGCTTGCTCCAGCGGCCAATCTGGCGTTCAAAGTAATTGCCGGGTTTGCCGTAGTTGGCCAGTCCACGCTCGGCAAATTTGACCTTGTGCAGGGCGCTGATGACGCGGTTCATCTCGTCATAAATCTCGCCGCGCTGGGCGTTGGTCATGCCGGGCAGGGCTTGGTCCCACAGCACGCGGCCTGCAATAAATTCCATCACGTAAAACATGCGGCCAATGACCGACTCGTCTTCACACAGACAATGCATTTTTGCCACAGGCACATCGGTGCCTTGCAAGCCGCTCATGACCTTGAATTCACGTTCTACCGCATGGGCCGACGGCAGCAGCTTGGCCACCGGGCCGGGCTTGGCGCGCATCACATACGACTGACTTGGTGTAATAAGTTTGTAGGTCGGGTTGGACTGGCCGCCTTTGAAGATTTCAACCTGCAACGGGCCTTTAAAGCCAGGCATGTGTTGCTCAAGGTAGGTGGTGAGTACGCCCACATCAAAAGCATGTTGCGCGGTGACTTCACGGGTACCGACAAAATGGTCAAAGTTGCTCATGGGTTGGCTCTTTTAATCGTTCAGGGTTTTTCAAGATCGGTGTCTGAAATGCGCAGCAATATCGCCCGGTTGCGTACCACCAGGCCTGCTGTTTCAATACGAATGGCATCTTCGCGCTCCATGGCCTTGAGCTCCTGGTTAACGCGCTGCCGTGATGCGCCCAGCAATTGCGCCAGCTCTTCTTGCGCCAACTGCAGGCCAATGCGCACCTCGGTGCTGTCGGACAAACTGGGCACGCCATAGCTGCGTGCCAGATGCAGCAACTGCTTGGCCAGGCGCGCGCGCAGGGGCAGGGTGTTCAGGTCTTCGACCAGGCCAAACAGCTGGCGTATGCGGCGTGCGTGCAGACGCAGCATGGCCTCGTACAGCTCGACATGGTTGGACAGAATCTTCTTGAAATCGGCTTTGGCCACACACAAGATGGTGGTCTCGCCATGTGCGTAGGCATCGTGCGTGCGCCG
>JANOWR010000040.1:0-1629 GCA_031417995.1 Polaromonas sp.
AGCAGCTCATTTTTGAATAGCAATAAAATCAATCGCGCATAAAAAAAGCCCGGCATCGCAGATGCTGGGCTTTTCAAGCAGAAGTACCTTACTGCTTACGGCTTGCTGGCTGTTGGAAACGGCCAGGCAGCTTGCGGGTTCAGAGTTGTCTGAGCCGCAGGGGCAGCCGGTGCAGCGGGTGCTTTGGCAGCGGGTTTTTTCGCAGCTTTCTTGGCAGCGGGTTTTTTCGCGGCTTTCTTCGCAGCGGGCTTTTTCGCTACTTTTTTGGCTGCGGCTTTCTTCGCTGGTGCTTTTTTAGCAGCGGCTTTTTTGGCCGGTGCTTTTTTAGCAGCTACTTTTTTCGCTGGCGCTGTTTTAGCGGGCGCTTTTTTGGCAGCAGCTTTTTTCGCTGGTGCTTTCTTAGCGGCTACTTTTTTTGCGGGCGCTTTTTTAGCCGGTGCTTTTTTTGCAGGCGCTTTTTTCGCGACTACTTTTTTAGCAGGGGCTTTCGCTGGAGCAGCTTTTTTTGCCGCAGGTTTTTTCGCAGTTGCCATAGTTTTCTCCTTTTTACGTTGCAAAGAGCACTTCGCGTTTGGAGTACGCAAAGCGATTCGCGGTGTTGAGCCAGCGGATAACCGGGCCCAGCGCTGCGAACACCGGAGCAGTGCCCAATGCGTGCTCTTCGGCACGGCTATTGGTCATTGCAATTCTGAAAAACATAGGTTAGGTTCAGTTTTGAAGCAGTTTTAAATCAGTCCCATGACAGAGCACCGCCCGATTGGTACTCAATCACACGGGTTTCAAAGAAGTTGCGTTCTTTCTTCAGGTCAATCATTTCGCTCATCCACGGGAACGGATTTTCTTCATTCGGGAACAATGTTTCCAGACCAATTTGTGTGGCGCGACGGTTGGCGATATAGCGCAGGTAGCCTTTGAACATGGAGGCATTCATGCCCAGCACGCCACGCGGCATGGTGTCTTCAGCGTAGCGGTATTCCAGCTCAACGGCTTTCAAAAACAAGGCTTTGATCTCAGCTTTGAACTCTGGCGTCCACAAGCCTGGGTTTTCCAGTTTCAACTGGTTGATCAAATCGATACCAAAATTGCAGTGCATGGACTCGTCTCGCAAAATGTATTGGTACTGCTCAGCTGCACCTGTCATCTTGTTTTGACGACCCAAAGCCAAAATTTGTGTGAAGCCAACATAGAAGAACAAGCCTTCCATCAAGCAGGCAAACACGATCAACGATTTCAACAAGGTTTGATCGGTTTCATGCGTACCGGTCTTGAACAAGGGGTCGCTGATGGCCTCGATGAAAGGAATCAGAAACTGGTCTTTGTCACGGATCGATTGCACTTCGTTGTAGGCGTTGAAAATCTCCGCTTCATCCAGCCCCAACGACTCGGTGATGTATTGGTACGCATGGGTATGAATCGCCTCTTCAAACGCTTGGCGCAGCAAAAACTGGCGGCATTCTGGTGCGGTGATGTGACGATATGTGCCCAACACAATATTGTTGGCAGCCAAGGAGTCAGCTGTCACAAAGAAACCCAAATTGCGCTTCACCAAACGGCGCTCGTCTTCCGTCAACCCATTTGGGCTTTTCCACAAAGCGATGTCACGCGTCATGTTGACTTCTTGCGGCATCC
>JANOWR010000041.1:0-3363 GCA_031417995.1 Polaromonas sp.
GCACCGTCGATGATGATGGTGTTTTCTTTGCCGACTTCAATGCGCTTGGCCGAGCCGAGGTCAGCCAGCGTTGCTTTTTCAAGCGACATGCCCACTTCTTCAGCAATGACCTTGCCGCCGGTCAGGCAGGCGATGTCTTCCAGCATGGCTTTGCGGCGGTCGCCGAAGCCTGGGGCCTTGACAGCCACCACTTTCAAAATGCCGCGCAAGGTGTTGACCACCAGCGTTGCCAGGGCTTCGCCGTCAACTTCTTCAGCAATGATCAGCAGTGGGCGGCCAGCTTTGGCGACTTGTTCCAGCGTTGGGAGCAGGTCACGGATGTTGCTGATTTTCTTGTCGTACAGCAGCACAAACGGGTTGTCCAGAATCGCGGACTGCTTCTCTGGGTTGTTGATGAAGTACGGTGACAGGTAGCCACGGTCAAACTGCATGCCTTCAACCACGTCGAGCTCGGACTCAAGGGACTTGCCGTCTTCAACAGTGATCACGCCTTCTTTACCGACTTTATCCATTGCATCAGCAATGATCTTGCCGATGGTTTCGTCAGAGTTGGCAGAGATCGAACCGACCTGAGCGATTTCCTTCGAAGTGGTGGTGGCTTTGGAAGCTTTTTTCAGTTCTTCGACCAGAGCCGTCACAGCCTTGTCGATACCGCGCTTCAGGTCCATCGGGTTCATGCCGGCGGCAACGTACTTCATGCCTTCGCGAACGATGGCTTGTGCCAGCACGGTAGCGGTCGTGGTGCCGTCACCAGCGATATCAGACGTCTTGGAAGCAACTTCCTTGACCATCTGCGCGCCCATGTTTTGCAGCTTGTCTTTGAGTTCGATTTCTTTGGCGACGGACACACCGTCTTTGGTCACGGTAGGGGCGCCGAAAGAGCGCTCCAGCACGACATTGCGGCCTTTAGGGCCGAGGGTTACCTTGACGGCGTTGGCGAGAATATTCACGCCTTCGACCATACGTGCGCGGGCTTCGCCGCCGAAAACTACATCTTTTGCTGCCATGTGTGGCTCCTAAAAAAGTTTAAATACGGGGATTGATCAGTTTGAGGACAGAGCGAACAGGCGCTTCGCGCGTTGTTCGGTCTGTCCCGCAAAATCTTTTGGCTTTTTATTTCTCGACAACGGCGAAGAGGTCTTCTTCTTTCATCACCAGCAATTCAGCGCCGTCAACTTTGACGGTTTGGCCACTGTATTTGCCGAACAGAACGCGGTCGCCAACCTTGACGCCAACGGGCTGAACTTCGCCCTTGTCGTTCTTTTTGCCTGGGCCAACAGCCAGGATTTCGCCTTGATCAGGCTTTTCAGCAGCGCTGTCCGGAATGACGATGCCAGAGGCGGTTTTGGTTTCGTTTTCCACGCGTTTGACGATCACGCGGTCGTGCAGAGGGCGAAGTTTCATGGGTTCTCCAGTTATAAAACAATGGTTTTTAAAATCAAAAGCGTTAGCTGAGAGCAGCTGACGCTAGCGAAACTGCGGCGGGAGGGCGGTGTTAGCACTCAGTACCGTCGAGTGCTAATGATAGGGGCATTTCATGACGGTTTCAAGTCGTACAGAAATTTTTTGTTGTGGGTGGGTGCTGCTTTACCGACTCCCCAACAAGCTATTTAGCGCTTGTAGATTTTTCCAATTAAATTTTTTAATTTATTTAATGTTCTTTAGGGAACAAATATTGAGCATATTTACACGAAAAAGCATTTTTTGTTCTCGTAAGATCAATTTTCAAAATTATTTCGCTAAAAATCTTGGCCTGATAAAATGATCCCAAAAGAACAGATATCAAAAAAATACATAGATTTTGCAATAAAATGTTCTGATGGGGCCAAAAAATGAAGCTTGATATTTCCATGCTCGCACATCTTGCACAGCAGTTGCTTGATGAGCGCAAGCGCCAGGGTTTATCTCGCGAACAAGCAGCCGCCATCAGCAACGTAAGCGTGTCTTTCATTCGTGACGCGGAAAGCGACCCGGAAAGTTGCTCGCTGGGCAAGCTGTTGCTGCTTAGCCGTGCTTTGGGCTTGAGCATGACGATGACGGGCTGGCAAACCACGGATGACGCAACCCCACTCACCAGCAGCCACCAGTTGCCTGTAGCATGATCCGCTTTCGTGTCTGGGCCAATGTGCGGCCCATGGGCTGGTTTGGCCATGCAGCCGGCGAGTATTTTTTTGAATATGACCCCCAGTGGCTGGCGCAGCCAGGCGGCTACGTGTTGGCACCGCAGTTTGGGTTGGCAAACACACGCTACATGGGCGCGCTGGTCAGAAGTTTTTTTGAAAATCTGTTGCCTGAAGGAGTCGCTTTGGACGACGTGGTGGCCGCGCTGGCACTGCGCGAACCGTCTGCCTTTGAGCTGCTGGGGCAACTGGGTCAAGAGCTGCCGGGGGTGTTGGCACTCCTGCCAGAAGACGTACCGCGAATGGCGCAGCAGCAGTACCGCGCTTTGCCGTATGAGGTGCTCAGCCAGCGGTTGCGCAGCCAGCAGCCGCTGCTGGTGTCGAACGATCAAACCACCATGTCGCTGGCGGGTGCGCAAGAAAAAATGGGGCTGCGTTTTGACGTGCGCACCAAGCTGCTGTCTGAAAGCGTGCAAACATCACCCACCACGCACATTTTGAAGCCCGACACGCGCCAGCAACGCTACCAGCCCAGCGCCATCAATGAATACGCTTGCATGAAGCTGGCGCGCGCCATAAAGCTGCCTGTACCCGATGTCTGGTTTTTACGTGTGCCAGAGCCTGTGTATGTGGTGGAGCGCTATGACCGTGTGAACGTTGCTGGCAATATTGTCGGCCTGCATCAGTTTGACGGCTGCCAGTTGCTGGGCCATGGGTCGGGCTGGAAGTACGAGCGCGAGGGCGGCCTGGCCAGCCTGCCCAAGCTGGTGGCGGCCTTGCGCAGCCTGCCGGTGCGCGGCAGCGATTTGCTGGCGCTGCAGCGCTGGGTGATGTTCAATTACTTGATTGGCAATGCAGACGCGCACGCCAAAAACCTGTCCGTGCTGGTGGACACAACAGGGTTCCGCCTGGCACCGTTTTACGACCTGCTGTGCGTGCGGGCCTACGGCGACACGGCCATGGCACTGTGCATCGGAGACGAAGAAACTTTCGATGCGGTGGGCGCGCATTCATGGGAGGCGCTGTGCCATGACTGCGGTTTTCGGCTGCCTGAGACCTTGAAAGGTTTTCGGCGCATGGCAGATGAGCTTTTGCCCGCCTGGCAAAAAACGCATGCGGCTGTGGTCAGAGAGACCGACCCGACCGCAGCAGAACTCGACTTGCTGGATAAGATGACGCAGGTGTTCGAGCTGCACTGCGCGCATGCCTCACAGATGACGGGCGGGTGAATAATTTACCCGCA
>JANOWR010000042.1:0-17837 GCA_031417995.1 Polaromonas sp.
GCTTCAGCAGAAATCGCAGACACAGACACCAGAACAGGATTGGCCTGACCTTTGACAACGAACTTCACGCCTTTTGGCAGGGTGATGTCCTTGACGTGCAAGGACGAGCCTTTTTTCAGGTCGCTCAAGTCGATGGCGTTGAATTCAGGAATATCCGCCGGGAAGCATGAACTCGTCAACTCGGTCAACACATGGTTGACCAGGCAGTTCTCAGCCTTGACAGCTGGGGACTCTTCCTCGCCGCTGTAATGCAATGGCACTTTCACGGTCATTTTGGTTTTGGCCTCAACGCGCTGAAAGTCGATGTGCAAAACTTGCGGCTTGAACGGATGCATTTGCAAGTCGCGCAGCAGCACTTTGTGCTCTTTGCCGGCCAGTTCCATGTCGAGAATCGACGCATGGAAGGCTTCTTTTTTGATGGCATGAAACAGGGCGTTGTGATCAAGTTCGATCAGCGTTGCCTCGTTGGTGCCACCGTAAACGATACCGGGCGTGCGACCGGTGATGCGGAGACGGCGGCTCGCACCCGTGCCCTGCTTGGCGCGCTCAAAAGCGACGAATTTCATAACTTACTCCTTGAAAGGACAAGCCGCGACCAGCTTTGCCCCGTTTAAAAAGGTGACGCGTTTGAAGGCGTCACCGCTTTTTGTTTCAGATCAGTTCCTGTTGGTCATGGTCTGAAAACAAACTCATCACCGACTCACCCTTGGCAATGCGCTGAATGGTTTCAGCGATCAATGGTCCAACGGAGAGCTGGCGGATTTTTTTGCAATTTCTCGCGCTATCAGACAGCGGAATGGTGTTGGTGATCACCACTTCATCAAGCGCATCGCCCTGGGCAATGCGGTCAATCGCCGGGCCCGAGAAAATCGGGTGCGTGCAATACGCGTAAACTTTTTTGGCGCCGCGCTCTTTCAGCACTTCAGCGGCTTTGACCAGCGTGCCAGCGGTGTCAATCATGTCGTCCATGATGACGCAGTTGCGGCCTTCAATGTCGCCAATGACGTGCATGACTTCAGACACATTGGCCTTGGGGCGACGCTTGTCAATGATCGCCATGTCGCAGCCCAGCTGCTTGGCCAGTGCACGCGCACGAACCACGCCGCCCACGTCAGGTGACACGACCATCAGGTCCGAATAATTTTTTTGCCGCAAATCGCCCAGCAACACGGGTGAGGCATAAATATTGTCAACCGGTATGTCAAAAAAGCCCTGAATCTGGTCGGCATGCAGGTCCATCGTCAAAACGCGTGAGACGCCAACAGCCTGGAGCATGTTGGCCACCATTTTGGCGGTGATGGGCACGCGTGCTGAACGCGGACGGCGGTCTTGCCGGGCATAACCAAAGTAGGGGATGACGGCAGAAATGCGCTCGGCCGATGCACGCTTGAGGGCATCGACCATGATGAGCAGTTCCATCAGGTTTTCGTTGGTAGGCGCGCACGTGGACTGCACCACAAACACGTCACGGGCACGTACGTTTTGCTGGATTTCAACCGTCACTTCGCCGTCTGAAAAACGGCCCACGTGGGCGGCACCCAGCGATATGCCCAAATGCTGTGCAATCTCAAGGGCCATGCTCGGGTTGGCATTGCCAGTGAAAAGCATGAACTCGGGGTTGTGAGTTTGCATGTGGGGCCCAGCGTTTATCGACATTGGCGTGGCTGAAGTTGATGAAAAAAACGAATCCAAACAATACAGGCTCATGCCATGCATGAGCCTGTACGATATTTTGGCAGGGGTGGAAGGAGTCGAACCTGCGAATGCCGGAATCAAAATCCGGTGCCTTAACCAACTTGGCGACACCCCTACACGGGACAGCCTGAAGTTTTTACACTTGCCAGCAAACCCATAATCATTGTTTGAAGCGATTGATTTGGCGGTTGTTACCAACCCGCCAAAGGATGCGCTTGCAAACTGCTGCATTTGCGAACTTTCCAGTCACCTGGATGGCTGGAAATGTCTGTCTCATGCGGCATATGCGCAAATACCGCGCTTCCTGAGCCAGTCATTCGCCCTTTAAGGTGCCTGGCAGACAGCCAATCGAGTGACTGGGCAATTTGCGGGCAAATCTCTAAAGCAACTGGCTGCAGGTCGTTGCGGCCAAATTCGAAAACCGGGCCATAAGCATTTGCAGCAAAGCCTAAGATTGTAGCAGTTTCAGAGTCGCGTTTTAGTTTTGGCGTGCTGAAAATGGCCTGCGTAGACAAGCCTTGCGCTGGTTTGATGACCAAAAAATCAGCCGTCGGCAGGGCAATGGGTGTGATGCGTTCGCCAACCCCCTCCACCCAGGCGTGCCCACCCGACAGAAAAAATGGCACATCCGCACCCAGGCGCAAGGCAATGGCCAGCAGCTCGCTGTGCGCCAGCTTGACACCCCACAGGCGCTGCAATGCCAGCAGGCAACTGGCTGCGTCTGATGACCCACCGCCCATACCAGCCTGCGAAGGAATGCGTTTTTCGAGGCTGATGTGCACGCCCAGCGATGTACCCGAGGCCTGCTGCAAAGCCTTGGCGGCGCGCAGGGTGAGGTCTTCAAGTGGCAGAGGTTCTGCCAGGTCGCTGGACACATCGCTGCGGCTGATTTGACCGTCCTGCCGCAGCTCAAAATGCAAGGTGTCACACCAGTCAATCAGCATGAAAACGGACTGAATCAGGTGGTAACCATCAGGCCTTTGCCCAGTGACGTGTAAAAACAGATTGAGTTTTGCGGGCGCAGGGACGTCGTAAATGGCTTTCATAGGCGCATCAATACTTTATTTGTCCAGCACGATGCGCAGGTTGGCTTGCGGGGCGGGGTCAAATCTTTTGGCGCTGATACGCCCATCCGCTTGCTGCGTCAGGTCTGCTGTCCAGCCGGGAGCGCTGGTGTTGATGCCCGCCAGCCAGTCAAACAGGGCTGACACCGGGACTGCCGCGCCCGTGGTTTGCGCCAGCAACGCATCTTTTGAGGCAAAGCGTTTTGTACTGCCGCCTTGCTCGAGTACCGCCTCACCCGGCGACCAGCGCATCACCGCCAGAATACTGCCTAACGGGCTGATCAGTGTCAGCTCACCGCTGTCAGCTTGCCCTTTGAGCTCAAAGCCGGCAAAAAAAGCCTGCACGGGCTCACTTTGAACCTGCAAGCTGATTCGGCCAGCCCAAACCTCGGTTTTTGCCTCATTTATAGTGTCATTTATGCCTGTAGCCCCTTGTTTATGGGCGCAAGCAGCTATAAAAAAAGTAGCTATCAAGGTGGCACAGGTGAAAGCTTTACGCAGCAGCAGCGATGCATTCGCAGGCATGATGCAGCTCAGAGCTTGACCTTCAAGCGCTTGAGGGTTTCAACCAGCGTTTCATTCTCAGGATTCAGCAGTTGGCCTTCGCGCCAAATAGCCATGGCTTTGTCGCGCTGGCCCATGCTCCAGAGCACCTCGCCGTAGTGGGCTGCAATTTCGGCATCCGGTTTGGCTTTAAAAGCGATGGCAAATATTCTGACCGCTTCCGCAGCGTTGCCCAAGCGAAATTCCACCCATCCCAGGCTGTCTTGAATGAACGGATCAGCCGGCACGTATTCGAGCGCTTTTTTGATCAGTTCCTTGGCCTCTGGCAAGCGCACATTGCGGTCTGCAAACGAATAACCCAAGGCGTTGTAAGCATTGTGATAGTCGGGTTTGATCTGAATCACGCGCCTGATCAGCCGCTCCATGTCGGCCAGTCGCCCGAGTTTCTCGGCCATCATGGCCTGGTCATACACCAGGTCGGCCTCAGTGGGGTATTTGGCGATGGCTTGGCCCAACAGGTCGTAGGCCATCTCGTATTGCTTGAGGTCACGCAGCAGCCCGATTTCGGCCACCAGTTTCAGGCGTGCGTCCCCAGGATTGCGCTCCGGCAGGCCGCGAATCAGCTGACGGCCTTCGGCCAGTTTGCCCTGGCTGGCCAGGATGGATGCACGGCGGGTTTGTGCCTGCATCAGGTCTTCGGCGTTTTCGATTTTGTTGATCCAGCCCTCGGCGGCTGCAAAGTCTTTGCGCTTTTCGGCAATTTGCGCCAGTGACAGGTAAGCCTGCGCCAGGCCACGGTCCAGCTCAGCGTCTTCTGTTTTGTCGACTTTTTGCTGCGCAGCCTGATTCAAGCTCACATAACGTTCAAAAGAAGTTTGCGCCAGCGCCAGCTGGTTGTCCTGCAATTGCAGGGAGCCCAGCACCAGCCAGGCCTGAGCAAAGTCGGGTTTGTCACGGATGGCGATTTGCAGTTGTGCGCTTGCTTCTCCATAACGTTGCGCGTCAAGCAGCGCACGCGCATAACCCATGCGAATTTCTGGCATGGCTTTGCTGTTTTTGGCCAGATATTGTTTGACCAAAACCTCTGCATCGGGCAGTTTGGCGTCCATCAGTTCCAGCGCGACGAGTATGGGGCCTTCGTATTGCGGGTCAAGCGCGTGCCCTTTTTTTGCGGCATCCAGAGCGCCAGTGGCATCGCCAGCCGCCAGCCGCATGCGCCCGACGGTGGTCCAGGCAGCACCCGCAGTGGCGGGGTTGGCCAGGTAGGCTGCCAGCGCCTCCTCGACTACGGTGCTGGCCAGCTTTTTATCGCTGACACGTGCATAAGCTCTGGGAATGGCGGATATGGCCAGTGACCGCTCTGCCAGCGGCGCCAGCGCAACGCCAGTTTTAAGAGACGGTACCGTTTCTGCAACACGGTTTAAGGCAATCAATATTTGCAGAACATAACGGTTCGGGTCGCGTGCGTTGGGCTGGGCTTGTTGCCAGGCCTGCGCTGCCTGCAAGGCGGCGTCGCCAGAGCGGGACTGGAGCGCGAGTTCAGTGGCGCGCTGGTACAGCTGGGCATCGTTGGTTTTGCGTGCGGCGTCAAGAATCAAGGCATAGCCAGCACCAGGCTCGCCCTCTTGCGCCGTGATTTCACCCACCAAAAGCTGATAAAACAGCGCGCCTGTCAAAGAGGAAACAAAGGGTGGTCCAGATGCCGCTGGTGCCGGTGTTTGAGCCACCAGCAAAGGGGTTGCAACAGACAAACCCAAAAAAGCCCAGATAAGTTTTTTCTTCATTCAAACATGATAATTGAAGCCATTTAGCCGCGCAGGCGTGTCCACCTTTAATTGCTGCATGACTTTATTGAAATACATATGCCTGAACTCCCTGAAGTTGAAGTCACCCGTCTGAGCTTTGCCGACCGGATTGCGACCGCCCACATTGAAGCGGTGCACATGGGCAAACCACTGCGGTGGCCGTTGGGTTGCGACGCCAATTCGCTGCAAGGCCAGCAGGTATTGGGCGTTCGCAGGCGAGGCAAATACCTGCTGATTGATTTGAGTTCGGGTTTGCTGCTGGTCCATTTGGGCATGTCGGGCAGCATCAGCTTTGGCCATGATTTGCCAGCGCCGGGCAAGCATGACCACTTTGAGATGGTGACCAGCCTCGGAACCCTGCGGCTGCATGACCCGCGCCGTTTTGGCGCCGTGGTGTACGCCCCGCATGAGGCGCACGCCGCAGCGCGCAAGCTTTTGGGCCACTTGGGGGTGGAGCCTCTGAGCGATGCGTTCGAAGCGTTGGCCTTCTACCAGGCCTTGAAGCTTAAAAAAACAGCCATCAAACAGGTGCTGCTGGCGGGTGACATCGTGGTGGGCGTCGGTAATATTTATGCGTCAGAGACCCTGTTTCTTGCGGGTATCCGGCCCACCACACGTGCATTTCGCTTGAGCAAAGCCAGAGCTGTTTTGCTCCACCAGGCGATTCGGCAAGTATTGGCACAAGCCGTGTCCAAGGGCGGCAGTACGTTGAAGGACTTTTCCAATGCGAATGGCGAGTCAGGTTACTTTCAGCTGGAAGCCATGGTTTATGACCGTGCGGGTATGCCGTGCCGGGTGTGCGCCAGTATTGTCAAAAGCTTGCGTCAGGGGCAACGCTCAACTTTTTACTGTGCCAAGTGCCAAAAGCATTGACGATGCATGCGCATTTGAATGGCTCTTTGCGCATAGCGATGCTATATTGACCAACCCTAATGACCAAGAACCATGTCTTTTAACGAACAATTTGACCAGCACGGCGCATGGCGACGCGAGTTTGCGCTGCGGCTCAAACTGCTTTCCGGATGGATGAAAGACCATGACCTGCTGGATGCCGCGGTTGAAGAGCGCCTGCGCCGGCTTGAATCACAGGTCCGTTCAGACAAGGTCATGGTGGCGTTTGTTGCCGAGTTCTCGCGCGGCAAGTCCGAGCTGATCAATGCCATCTTTTTTGCGGGCTACGGCAGGCGCATCATGCCCGCCAGCGCAGGGCGCACCACCATGTGCCCGACAGAGCTCGGCTATGACGCAGACGTACCGCCATGTCTTCGGCTGCTGCCGATTGAGACCCGCTTGCAGCCGCAGGCGCTGATGGAATGGCGTGCGGTACCCGAGAAATGGACACGTGTTGACCTGGATGTGAACGACCCGGCGCAACTGGCCCAGGCACTGGAAAAAGTCGCAGAAGTCCGCCATGTCACCAAGGACGATGCACGCGCTCTGGGCTTTTGGCATGACGAAAATATTGACGACAACCCGCTGGTGGGCCCCGACGGGTTGATAGAGGTGCCCAAGTGGCGACATGCGCTGATCAACATTGCGCACCCCTTGCTCAAGCAGGGGCTGGTCATTCTGGACACGCCAGGCCTGAACGCCATCGGTGCTGAGCCCGAACTGACGGTCAGCCTGATTCCCCAGGCGCATGCTGTGGTTTTTATTCTGGCTGCCGATACGGGCGTGACCAAATCGGACCTGGCCATCTGGCGCGAGCACCTTGTTACTGGCGACGAAAACGTGGTTTCGCGGCTGGTGGTGCTCAACAAAATTGACACGTTGTGGGACGCTCTGAGTTCGCCCGAACAGGTGCAAAGCCAGGTCGAACGCCAGCGCACCAGTTCTGCGGAAATACTGGGCTTGCCGGTAGCGCAGGTGATACCTGTGTCGGCGCAAAAAGGGCTGGTTGCAAAAGTGACCCGTGATGACGCGTTGCTGCGCGCCAGTTGCTTGCCCAATCTGGAGCTTGCCCTGGCCGAGGGCGTGATGGGTCAGCGGCAAAAAATACTGCGCTCAGCAGTTTCGGGTGGGATTGGCGAACTGCGTATCGAGGCGGGCCGGGCGATTCATATTCGTCGCCGTGACCTGGCCGAGCAGATGGACGAGCTGCGTGGTCTGAGAGGTAAAAACGCCACTGTCATCAAGCACATGCGCTCGCGCATTGAGCAGGAGCAAACTGAGTTTGATACCAGCGGCGCGAAGATACATGCTGTGCGCTCGGTGCATCTCAAGCTTCTGCGCGAAGTCTTCAACCTGCTGGGCACGCCGACTCTCAAGGGTCAGCTGGCCGAGCTCACCGCTGCGCTCAAGCAGCCCGGCATCAAGTTCGGTGTCAAAAAAGCCTATGGGCAAACTTTTTCACGCCTGCGTGAAGCACTGCAAAAGTCGCAGGTCACCAGCGGCGAGATTCACACCATGCTGATGGCATCGTTCAAGCAGCTCAACGCGGAGTTTGGCTTTTCGCTCCAGGCACCCAAGGCCCCCGAGCTGATACGCTTTGAAAACGACCTTGACCTGATTGAACGCAGCCACCTTCAATACCTGGGCGTCAGCAATGTTCTCAAGCTGACACAACCTGATTTTTCTGAACGCCTGGTGCGCGCGCTGTCCACGCGTTTGCGGATGGTGTACGAATCGGCCCTCGGCGAAGTTGAGCTCTGGAACAAATCAGCAGCATCGCAGCTGGACGCGCAGTTGCGCGAGCGGCGGCGTAACTTTGGCCGGCGCATTGAAGCGATTGAGCGCATCCAGAGCGCTGCCTCTGGCCTGGATGAACGCATCGGCGAAATTGACGTTCAGGAACTGGCCCTTGACGCGCTGGACAACAAGCTGACGGAACTGACATCGCATCTGGCGCATACGCCTGCAACAGCACCCCAGCAGGCGATCCGGAGCATCGTGGTGGACGTTTTGATAGACGAGACGGCCTAGCATCTTTTGATTTTTCCGCTTTGACTTCCGAGTCCCCAGACCAGTTTGCCAAACAGATTGTGCAGTGGCAAAAAACACACGGGCGCAACAGTTTGCCGTGGCAAAACACGCGTAACCCCTACTTTGTGTGGCTGTCTGAAATCATGCTGCAGCAGACGCAGGTCAGTACGGTCATTGGCTACTATGCGCGCTTCCTGCAGCGCTTTCCCACAGTGGCCGACCTGGCTGCCGCGCCGCAAGATGACGTATTGGGCCTCTGGAGTGGTTTGGGCTACTACAGCCGCGCACGCAACCTGCATCGCTGTGCCCAGGCGGTTGTGGCGCTGCATGGCGGGCAGTTTCCGCGCTCGGCTGAGGCGCTGCAAACCTTGCCCGGTATTGGGCCATCTACAGCCGCTGCCGTTGCATCGTTTTGCTTTTCAGAGCGTGTGGCTATTCTTGATGGCAATGTCAAGCGTGTGCTCACGCGCGTGCTGGCTTTTTCTGGGGATCTGGCATCTGGCAAAAACGAAAAGCAGTTATGGACAATCGCCAATGAGCTCTTGCCCAGCAAAGATTTAAGCCACAACATGCCACGCTATACCCAAGGCGTGATGGACTTGGGGGCAACACTTTGCACAACACGCCAGCCGCAATGTCTGATTTGCCCCGTTCAAAATATTTGCCAAGGTTTTGCTGAGGGTGAGCCTGAAAAGTATCCGGTTAAAACTAAAAAATTAAAGCGCAGCGTAGCGTCGTTGAGTTTGTTGTGGGCGCAAAGACCTGATGGCTCTGTATGGCTTGAGCGCAGACCGGAGTCGGGAATTTGGGGGGGGCTGTACTGCTTGCCAGTTTTTGACAGTGAAGAGGCATTGCTGGCGTTTCTACCTGCGCGCTGTCGGTCGCGGACACAGCATTTGCCGTCCTTCAAGCATGTATTGACGCACAAGGACATGTATTTAAGCCCGGTTATTGCGGGCTTTTCTGCCCATCAAAAAATGCCTTCAACCCATCTGGCTACAGGCCACTGGTTTTTGCCCGATGCGTGGCCAGCTTTGGGTTTGCCCGCACCCATTCGCAAGCTGCTTGATAACGAGCCCGTAGGCAATGTCGTTAACGGGTAGCGTCAAGCTCGCGGTGGCGCTTGAGCGTTTGCCAGCGTTGGCCGAATGCCAGTGCCAGTGCCTCGACCAGATACACCGAGCGGTGCTGACCGCCAGTGCAACCTACTGCCACCGTGACATAGCTGCGGTGGTCCCTGACCAGCGCCCCAAGCCAGTGGCCAATGAATTTCTCGATGTCTTTGAACATCTCATCGACTTCCGGGTGCGAACGCAGGTAGCTGGCAACGGCTTCGTCTTTGCCGGTCAATTCGCGCAGGCCTGACTCGTAATGTGGATTGGGCAGCATGCGGACATCAAACACATAGTCAGCATCCAGCGGTATGCCGCGCTTGAATGCGAAAGACTGAAACACCAGCGTCAATTGCGTGGTGGGCGCTGAAATCAGGGATTTGACATAGCCTTGTAATTGCGATGAACGAATCATGCTGGTGTCCAGCACATGGGCCTGTTCACGCATGTCGCCCAGCAGTTCGCGCTCAAGTTCAATCGCATCCACCAGCGCGCGGTGCTGGTCCGATGCATCAATGCGTGACAGCGGATGCAGGCGCCGTGTTTCTGAAAAACGCCTGACCAGCGTCTCGGTGCTGGCATCCAGAAACAGTGATTGCATGGTGACGCCATGCAATCGCAATTGTTCCAGTTGTTTGGGCACCAGCGGCAGCGATGCTGCGCTGCGCACATCCATGGCAATGGCCACTTTGCTGGCACCGTGTCGGCGCTCCAGCGCGACAAAAGAACTCAAAAGCTCAGGCGGCAGGTTGTCAACACAGTAGTAACCAGCGTCTTCCAGCGCATGCAGGGCGACCGACTTGCCAGAGCCTGACATGCCGGTGATGAGCACCATTTCAAGCGAAGATTTCATTGCCCCAGCATTTCCTTGGCATGCGCCAGTGTGGTGTTCGAGAGTTTTTCGCCACCCAGCATGCGGGCGATCTCAAGAACACGTGCTTCGCCGACAACAGGTTCAACAGTGCTGAACGTCTTGCCTTTTTCTGTCTGCTTTGCAACAACCAGGTGCTGGTCAGAGCAAGCAGCCACCTGCGGCAGATGGGTGACCGCCATGACCTGGCGGTCCTTGCCCAGTTGCTTCATCAGGCGGCCCACGGTTTCAGCCACCGCACCGCCGACGCCAGAATCAACCTCGTCAAAAATCAGGGTTTGCGCTTCGCCCAACTGGCTGGTGGTGACGGCAATCGCCAATGCAATGCGCGACAGCTCACCACCTGAAGCGACCTTGCCCACCGGGCGCACCGTGGTGCCGCTGTGGCCGGCTACCAAAAACTCGGCTTGCTCCAGTCCGTATTGCGCGGGTTGCTCCAGCGCGTTCAATGCCACAGCAAACTGACCCCCTTGCATGCCCAGGCCTTGCATGGCGTTGGTGATGGCCTTCGAAAGTAGAGGAGCGGCTTTGGCCCTGAGTTTGCTAATGGCTTTGGCTGCTTCGAGATAAGCGGCGTGGGCCTGTTTTTCAAGCTTCTCAAGCTGGGCCAGATCAGCGGCTTCGTCAAGCTTTTGCAACTCAGTGCGCCACAGCGCCAGCAGCTCGGGCAAGTCAGCAGGCTGGCGCTTGTAGCGGCGTGCCAGGCTGATCCACAGGCTCAGACGTTCGTCAAGTTCATTCAGGCGTTGCGGCTCCAGCTCAGCATGACGGGCATAGCTGTTCAGGGAATGCACCGCGTCTTCAGTTTGCGCCATCGCGCTGGCCAACACCTCGGTCAGCGCATTGAACTGTGGCTCAATATGCGACTGGCTTTGCAGGGTGTTGAGTGCGCGGCCCATCAGGCTTGTGGCGTTTTCTTCAGACTCTGCCAACGCATCCAGTGCAGCTTGCACAGCGTCGCGCAAGGTTTGTGCGTTTGACAAGCGGCTGTGCTGCGCATTGAGTTCGTTCCATTCGTCGGGAAGGGGCGCCAGCTTGTCCAGCTCGCCAATCTGCCAGGCCAGCCGTTCGCGTTCACGTTGCAGGCTGTCTTGAGCGCTGCGTGCATCCAGCAAGGCTGTTTGGGCCTGACGCCAGTTGTGCCAATGCCCGGCCAGTTTTTCAGTCGTCACCCCGCCATACGAATCCAGCAGTCCACGTACCGAATCAGGTCGGGTCAGGCTTTGCCAGGCATGTTGGCCATGAATGTCTACCAGCTTGTCAGCGATGTCTTTGAGCTGTGATGCGGTGGCCGCACTGCCATTGATCCATGCGCGGCTTTTACCCTGCGCATCAACCGTGCGCCGCAGCAGCAAGCTGTCGCTGCTGGTAAAGCCGCCTTCATCCAGCCAGTCGGCCAGTGCTGCGGGGCTGTCAAACTCAGCGCTGATCTCGCAGCGCAACGCGCCTTCACGAACCACCCCGGCATCTGCACGCGCACCCAGGGCGAGTTGCAACGCGTCAATCAGTATTGATTTGCCTGCGCCTGTTTCACCTGTCAGCACGGTAAAGCCGTCCGACAGATCCAGGTCAAGCGCATGGACAATCACAAAGTCGCGCAGCGAGATGCTTTTCAGACCCATAAATTAGCGGCTTCCAAAGCGTTCATACCGCGCCTTCGTTCCAGTGCAGCTTTTTACGCAGCGTGTCAAAGTAGCTCCAGCCTTTGGGGTGCAAAAACCGCATCTGGTAGTCAGAGCGTTTAACGGTGATCCGGTCGCCCAGCATCAGGCTGGCCAGAGACTGCATGTCGAAGTTGGCGCTGGCGTCCCGGCCCGCCACAATTTCGACCGTGATCTCCCCGGTGTCAGACAAAACAATCGGCCTGTTGGACAACGTGTGCGGTGCAATGGGCACCAAAATCCAGCCCGCAATGGACGGATGCAGGAGCGGCCCGCCAGCCGACAGCGCATAGGCGGTGGAACCGGTAGGCGACGCAATGATCAGACCATCAGCCCGCTGGTTGGCCACAAAACGGCCATCCACTTCCACCCGCAACTCGACCATGCCCGAGCTTGCGCCACGATTGACCACCACATCGTTCATGGCGGTGGCGTTGAATACACATCGGCTATCGCGCATCACTTGCGCCTGCATCATCCAGCGACGGTCTTCTTCATAATCACCGCGCAACATCGGCGCTAAAACGGTTTGGTAGTCTTCAAAAGCTATGTCGGTGATAAAGCCCAGTCGCCCCTGGTTGATGCCAATAAGCGGCACGCCAAACTTGGCCAGCTGGCGGCCAATGCCCAGCATGGTGCCGTCACCGCCCACCACCAGCGCCAGGTCACATTGCGCGCCAATGGCCGCAACATCCAGAATCGGGTATTGCGTCAGCCCGGTGTTGCTGGCGGTGTCTTTTTCAATCGCCACATCACAGCCCTGGGCGTTTAAAAACTGCGCAATCACTTCCAGCGCCGAGCGCGAACCATGGGCGTGGTATTTGCCGACGAGCGCGACATGACGAAATTGCGACTTCATTTTCAAATTACATCACAAGAAACGCGTCTAGCTCCTTAGAATGACAAGATGCTTGATGATCGTGCCAGACTGTTGTTAAAAGCGCTCGTTGAGCGCTACATCGCCGACGGGCAGCCGGTCGGTTCGCGCACGCTGTCAAAAGCATCTGGCCTGGAGCTGTCGCCCGCCACCATCCGCAATGTGATGAGTGATCTGGAGGAACTGGGCCTGATTGTCAGCCCGCATACTTCTGCTGGGCGCATACCCACGGCGCTGGGTTACCGGCTGTTTGTCGACACCATGCTCACCACGCAGGCAGACCCTTACAAGAACGCGTCCGGCTTGGGCGCACAACGTCTGGCACCTGACCAGCCTCAAAAAGTACTGAGCAGCGCCGCACACATGCTGTCCAGCCTGTCGCAGTTTGTCGGTGTGGTCATGGCACCCCGGCGCAGCTCAGTGTTCAAGCACATTGAGTTTTTGCGGCTGTCAGAGCGCCGCTTTCTGGTCATCATTGTTTCGCCCGATGGTGACGTGCAAAACCGCGTTATCTTTACCGAGGCCGACTACACCCAGTCGCAACTGATTGAAGCCGCCAACTTTTTAAATTCACACTACGCTGGCATGGCGATTGAAGAAGTGCGCGAGCGTCTTAAAAACGAGGTTGAAGCGCTGCGCGGCGAGATTGCAACCTTGATGCAAACTGCGGTGCAAGTCAGTTCTGAAGCTATTGAGTCACGCGACGAAGTCGTTATTTCTGGCGAGCGTAACCTGCTGACCGTCAGCGACTTTTCAAACGACATGGGTAACCTGCGCAAGCTGTTTGATTTGTTCGAGCAAAAAGCCCAACTCATGAAGCTGCTCGATGTGTCCAGCCGCGCCGAAGGCGTGCGCATTTACATCGGCGGCGAAAGCCAGGTCATCCCGTACCAGGAGTTATCGGTGGTAACGGCACCCTACGAGGTAGATGGCCGAGTCGTAGGCACACTGGGCGTGATAGGCCCCATGCGCATGCCGTATGAAAAAATGATCCAGATCGTTGACATCACCTCCAAGCTGGTCAGCACCGCCCTGAGCCACAGCAAGTAGGCACTTACAATGCTGGCTGGTTCGGGCCGTTAGCTCAGTTGGTTAGAGCAGAGGACTCATAATCCTTTGGTCCACAGTTCAAGTCTGTGACGGCCCACCAACTCTTGTTTCCATGTGCGCCTCAGTACCCCATTAGGGTTCTGGGGCGTTGCTGTTTTTGGGGGAAGGGAGCTGAAATTCTGGGAATTGGATCAATGCCTGGCCACGAACCAAGTGGTTGAGACCTACAACACATAAACATTGCCTTTGGCCGAAACGGCCTCATCAAAAAACTGCGTGAATATTTAGTTCAAGTTCTATGCCATTTCTAATATCATCCGTGCGTGCGGCTAAGGAGCACGCAAGTTCCGCAGCTAGACGCTCTGGCTTCTGCGCCCATTCGATAATCATGGGTATACCGGGTTCAGTGTTGTATGGAATTTGGAACATCCCTCGCCAAACCTTATTGGTGCGCTCCCCTAAAAGCAGCGTGCCTGGACTGAGCATTCGATAAATTGGAGGATTTCTCCATGATGCATGCTTAATACCGAAGTGGATGCCAATTCGCTTTAAGACGTGAAGTAGTCAAACCAGGACACACCCAGATGAGTAATGTAAACATTCGACGTGCTATCGAAAACATCCGATCGAGCACAACCGTCTACACCCCGATGGTGGAAAGTGTGGTGAATGCAATAGAGGCAATCGAGGCGGCAAAGGTTGTTGATGGGGTTGTCCATATTCGGGTGAAGCGCTCATCGCAACAGGAAATGGAAGAGACCGAGTCGAGGATATTAGATGTCACCATTTCCGATAACGGTATTGGTTTCACGCAGGAAAATCGCGATTCGTTTGACACTTTGTATAGCGATTTCAAGATTGTTCAGGGAGGAAAAGGATTCGGACGCTTTACCTGCTTAAAGTATTTTGATGATATGAAAGTCGATAGCGTCTATTTCGAAGAGACATTTAAACGGCGGTGCTTTTCCATGGGTAAGGAACAGGAAATAATTTCTGAAGAGGTTATTACGCCTTCCGATGCTTCATTAACAGGTAGCACGATTACCTTGGTCGGTGAAAAGAACCTATCTCTTCCTCGAAAGCTGTCCACAATTGCTCGTGGTTTGGTTGAGACTCTTTTGCCTTACTTCATTACGACGGATTACAGATGTCCAAACATCGACTTAGCCGAAAAAGATGGAAGTGAAGCTATTTTGCTCAACGATTATTTGAAAAGCGATGGAGCGGTCATTCAGGAGATAGCGCTTCCGCTGAGCAGCTTTGAACTTCATGCGGTCAATGGCGTGAAGTTATTCCATGTTCGCGTGTTCAAAATGCTTTTCCCGCGCAACAGAGTTAGCAAGGTAAGCCTTGTTGCACACAAGAGAGAAGTTACGGAAACGTCTTTGCAAACATACGTTCCTGAATTTGCTGATGAGTTTATTGATGGCCGGACTGATGCTGATGGCAAGGCTAGAAATTACATTTTGAAGGCATATGTTTTTGGTGACTATCTCGACGCAAATGTTTCTTTGGAGCGGGGTACCTTTGAATTCCAGCGCGAAAACGACCTCCACCGCGGAATTTCTCAAACCGAGATAGAAAAGAAGGCCGCAGAGCTTACTAAAGCAGCAGTTGAATCCCAAGTAATTTCAAGGCAAGAAGCAAAAAAAGAGCGGATCCAAAGCTATGTGGAACAAAAAGCGCCGTGGCATCGTAGCGTAGTACGCACGATTGATATTTCGTCCTTTCCGACCGGCGCATCTGAGTCCGATATTGAAGCGCTACTTCAGCGCGAGAAGTACAAGCAGGAAGTTAGGGTCAGAGGCGAGGTTGAGGCTATCCTTGAAGCAACCGACTCTACAAACCTCCCAACAAATGTTGCTGAGATTGTCAGTCGCATCTCTGAGTCAAGTAAAAATGACCTAGTTCACTACGTGGCTCTGCGAAAGCAGGTCCTTGACCTGTTTAAGCGAACGTTGGAACTAGACGTAACGGGCGCTTACTCTTCCGAAGCCGCTGTCCACGACATTGTATTTCCAACCAAAAGAGATTTGGACGACACTGAATATCAAAACCATAATTTATGGATACTTGATGAGCGGCTTACTTTTACTAGTTATGTTGCTTCTGATCTGCCGCTAAACGGATCTGGGTCTGAGAGGCCTGATCTTTTGGTGTTTGATCGACCCATCTCTTTCCGGGGTGACAACGAAAGTAGCAATCCTGTTGTTGTATTTGAATTCAAGCGACCAGGCCGAGATGATTTCGCCAACCCTTCATCAAAAGAGGATCCTGTTGCACAGATAGTTCGCTACGTAAACAGTCTGAAAGAGGGCAAATACAAAACGCACCAAGGTCGGAAAATTAATATCGCGGACAACACTCCTTTTTACGGCTACGTGGTTTGTGATCTAAATGCAAAAGTCGAAAAATGGTTGTTGACGGAAAAAGACTTCAAGCCCATGCCTGATCGGCTGGGATGGTTTAACTGGATGGGAAATATCAATCTTTATATTGAAGTGCTCAGTTGGGACAAAGTTATGAAGAATGCCGAGATGAGAAATAGGGTGTTCTTTGATCGACTGGGTATATGACCGGCATCGTAGAGTTGAAACGTCGCATTATCCAACTTGTGCCAACTTATATCCCGCACCGACCTCGATAAAATTAATGATTGGGCGGACATATGTACAAAAGAGAGTGGTCAACGTATATGGTCAAAAGCGTTCTGGCGGAGCGTGACGAAGCTCGTTGGCCAACGCTCCCAGAAGAACGGATTCAACAATATCGAGACAGCCAACTCGTCGGATGGCAGGCGTTGGTTTTGTATTTGCCGGCACCAATCTTCGCATTGGCGGGAGAAGTATTCAATATTTTTGAATTTACTCAAGCGGGGAAAAAAGCAAGAATCTATCCACCGTTTCAACTCAAACAGTCTGAACTACAGAACGCTTGGCTTCCAGAAGGCGGTATAGCGGTCAGCCATTGCGTGCGAGTTGGGGATACTGCTGTACAGGGGCTTCATGTTCAACCGGGCTTCGCAGTAGATGCTTCCTTTTGCCAAGGGATGAGAATCGACGAGGAAAGTGGGATTGACATCGCAAAGGCGGTGAATGCCTTGATGGAACATATATGCCAGCAAACAGGGCAATGGTGGTTGAGAGGCCGATCAAACCCATTTAAAGGAATAGTTCGATTGGGCTGCGAAGTTAACAAGGACTTCAGCATACGTGAAGTATTGAAACATTCTGGGTCTAAAGAGATTGAATCTACTTGGATGGGGGTAGATCAAAGTCTTCGTCCGGATGGTTTCGCTTTGCCGTTGACAAATAGCCTCTGGCTTCGCTGCTGCCACGATGCATCCGTAGGGTTGAAAGCGGACTCCGCACTTCTAACGTTTTATGACGCCGTTAACAACTTCATGAACAATGAGGATGAGCTGTGTATCCTAAATCTCGCTATTGCAGTTGAAATTATGGCCAACAAGGTGAGACTGTCGAAGGACCAATATCCGGCGGCCTTTCCAAAGCTTTTGAAAACGAGCGAGATTTTTGAGGGGGTAGACCGAAATTTGATTCAATGCTTGTATGCAGATCGGAACAACGTGGCGCACGGTGGTTCGCCCATTCATCTTGGCATCAAAACTGGTTTCTCAATAGAACAATATCTGGAAGCCGTGCTTGCCGTGAAGAACAAATACATGAAATGTTTAGAAGGCGCTACTTGGCATCGGATGTCCCAGTTAGATGCCATGCCTAGTAGAAGATAGAGTATGGCGATGCCGATATGGCAACTGGTGCAGTGCGATAAAGGAAAATCACCCTATGAACATCGCCACAGCCCTTAAATCCGAAATCTCCCGCATCGCCCGTAAGGAAGTCCGCGCCGAAGTCTGCGCGCTCAAGTCGGCATCACTCCGGTTCCGCTCCGACGTCGCAGTGTTGAAACGTCGAATTGCTTAACTTGGGTCTTATCAATTCACACGTTGAATAAGCTATAATTTGAGGCTTAGCGGCTGTAGCTCAGTTGGATAGAGTACTTGGCTACGAACCAAGGGGTCGTGGGTTCAATTCCTGCCAGCCGCACCAGAATTTCGGTTCTAGAACAATAGCTTAGAGGCTTACCCCTCTAGGCTATTTTTCTTTGTGTGGGGACTTTTGGGGGACTGACCTGTTTTGTGGGTCGTTGCAAGCTCGGCGAGTGAAATTGTTTACTATCAAAACAGTAGCTGCTCGCGCATGTATTCATTGGCCTGGAGCCCTAAAACATACCTGAAAACGGCTTAAAACAGCGC
>JANOWR010000043.1:0-1823 GCA_031417995.1 Polaromonas sp.
GCGTGAATGTGCCCTTTCTGATTTTGCTTACAGTGACCTGGTCAAATAGGGAGCCACCTCCTCTTTTGTTATCCGAGCCGAAAAAATCTCCTGCGCGAATCACCACGGCGCGCAAGGTGGATGTCTGGGTTGCGTGCTCCAATGCTTTTTCAACGTCAAACCGCAGCTTGCCTTTGACTGTGGTGGGGCGCTGCGGTGTGCTTTCATCCAGCACGCGCGGCATGCCAGCGCCAAAGTTGTAAACATTGCCGGGAAACATCAACGTGGCGTTCAGCGACTGCGCAATATGGATAGCCGACGTCATCATGGCCGGCACCTGTGCTGTCCACGCGGCGTTGGTGTAGGCCGGGTTCATGGCGTGGACGACCACATCCACGTTTTGCAAACTGGATGTGTGTTGCTCAATGGGTGTGGCGCCAGTGACGAGCAGGGTCACGCTGTCAGGCCACTGCGTTGTTACGGGTTTTCGGCTTTGCGCGATGACACGCCAGCCCGCGTCAGCAAAGGCCAGGGTGCAAGCAGCGCCCAGTCGGCCGGTAGCGCCAAGAATTAAAACCGTTGAGGTGGAAGCCATGAATGTGGGTCAAGAAAAAGTGAATGAATGGATTGTTAAAACTTTTCAGGTAATACACAATTAGCTATCACTTCATATCTGGAATGCATAAATGAATAACAGCTTTGACTGGACGCTGGTGCGCTCTTTTCTGGCGGCGCTGGAGCATGGCAGCCTGCTGGGTGCTGCGCGCGCGCTGCAATCGAGTCAGCCGACCATTGGCCGGCACATTGCCGAGCTGGAATCGCAACTGGGCGTGGCGCTGTTTGAGCGGGGTGGGCGCGGCTTGAAGCCACTGGACATGGCGCTCAAGCTGGCTGACTCTGCCCGAGCGATGGAGGCAGGAGCGCTTGAATTGCAGCGCAGTGTGTCAAGCCAGGACACTGCGCTGAAGGGCACCGTGCGCATCACCGCCAGCCAGCCAGTGGCCTGCGTGTTGCTGCCGCCCATCCTGGCGCAGTTGCAGCAAAATTTGCCTGGCATTCAGATTGAACTGGTGTCCAGCAATGAAGTCAGCAACCTTTTGAGGCGCGAAGCCGATATTGCCGTGCGCATGGTGCCGCCTGACCAGTCCAGTCTGGTGGCCAGGCGCATCGGCAAGGTCACGATTGGCGCCTATGCCCACCGTGATTACTTAAAGCGTGCCGGCATGCCCCAGCTGCCGCCTGATCTGCTGAACCACACACTGATTGGCAGCGATAAAAACGAAGACATCCTGCGCGGCTTTACCAAAATGGGCTACCCGGTGACCAAAGAGCAGTTTGCGTTTCGCACCGACGACCTGATGGCGCAGTGGCACGCGGTACAAAGCGGCGTAGGCATCGGCTTTACTGCGGACTACCTGGCCCGCACACACCCCGATGTGGTGCCGCTGGTGCCGACCTTGAAAATCCCGGCGTTACCGGTGTGGCTTGCCGTTCATCGAGAAATCCGGACAAGCAAGCGCATCCGGGCGGTGTACGATTTCCTGGGTGACGCCATTTCCGAGGTACTTGCCGAGGCGCGGTAACAAGGAGCCAACATGACATGGTTTGACAACTTTGAGCAACGCAGTTTTGAAGTCAATGGCACGACCATCAATGCGCGGGTATCCAGCGTGGTGCTGGGCGAGGTGCCAAAGCCCGCATTGCTGCTGCTGCATGGCTTTCCGCAGTCGCATGTGATGTGGCACCGGGTTGCCTTGCTGCTTGAAAAGCACTATTTCCTGGTGCTGCCCGACTTGCGTGGCTACGGCGATTCGTCCAAAACGCCGGGCTTGCCTGACCACAGC
>JANOWR010000044.1:0-4092 GCA_031417995.1 Polaromonas sp.
TGAGGGGGAAGGTTTCGATCATGCCGTACAGGTCACGCCCGCAACTGGCGATTTCTGGCGGGTACCACTGCAAAAAGCTCTGGCGGGCAGCCACAAATGCACCCAGACCAGACAACACAGCCATCACACCCGCGCCAGTCATCAGCAATGTTTTTGAACGGGCAAAAGCCGTGACACCAGCCACCACTGCCACCAGCACCAGCGCATAACGCTGCACGATGCACATCGGGCAAGGCTCCAGCCCCACCACGTGCTGCAGGTACAAACCAAATGCCAGCATGGCCACGCTGGCGGCACAAACCAGCGCCAGCAGGCGACGCGGTTGGTCGAATAACTTCAAGAACATCAACATCCTTTTTTAGCGAATCAGTGAATTGTCCGCGGATTCGGGCACAGGAAGGAAGATAAGTTCCCGTTGATGGGGCATTGAAAGCACTCTTAAAACTTGAAAAACAGGATTTTCAAGCCTTTTCAGGCATCAAATATGGCTGTAACCCAGTAAATACGGGCGCAAGCAGCTATTTAATTTGTAGCATCCAGTTTGATAAAACGGTATGCACCTAAACTCTGGGTATGCCCTCTACGAACCTGTTTACCGCCCTGGGCTTATCGCCTGCGCTTTTGCCCTGCTTTTTACACGCCATTGAAGACAAAGGCTACACGGCCCCGACCCTGATTCAGTCTGCTGCGATTCCTACCCTTTTGGCAGGGCGCGATGTGCTGGCATCGGCGCAAACAGGCTCCGGCAAAACAGCCGCCTTTGCGCTGCCGCTGTTGCAGCGACTCCATGATTTACCAACCCGCGCAGGCCGAACCACGTCCGCCCTGATTTTGGTGCCCACGCGTGAGCTGGCGGCGCAAGTGGGCGAAGCCATCGTGAGCTTTGGCAAGTACCTGCCGCAGCCCGTCAAGGTGGCGGTGGTGTTTGGTGGTGTGTCCATCAACCCGCAAATGATGAATTTGCGCGGTGGCGCTGATGTGGTCGTGGCCACGCCGGGGCGGCTGATAGACCTGATTGAGCATAACGCCCTGAGCCTGGCACATGTCAAAACGCTGGTGCTGGACGAGGCCGACAAGCTGCTCGACATGGGCTTTGCCGATGAGCTGGCGCGCATTGTGGCGCTGCTGCCTGCCAGGCGGCAAAACGCACTGTTTTCAGCGACCTTTGCGCCTGCCATTGAGGCGCTAGCCGCTGGCATGATGCGCGACCCACTGCGAATAGAAATCAAGCCCGAACCTGAAACCGTGTTGCCCATTGTCCAACGCGCGATTCAAGTCGATGCTCCCAGACGCACCCAGCTGCTGCGCCACCTGGTGCAGACTGAAAAATGGCAGCGTGTGCTGGTATTTGTCGCCACCAAACACGCGGCTGAAATGGTGGCCGACAAGCTGCGCAAGGCTGACATCAACGCCGAGCCTTTTCATGGCGAGCTCAGTCAGGGCAAACGCAGCCAGGTGCTGATGGACTTCAAGGCGAAGGCTGTGCAGGTGGTGGTGGCCACCGATGTGGCCGCGCGCGGGCTCGACATCACCGCCCTGCCAGTGGTCGTCAACTACGACCTGCCCCGCTCAGCCACCGACTACACCCACCGCATTGGCCGCACTGGTCGTGCTGGCGTGAGCGGCATTGCTGTGAGTTTTGTGAGTGCTGCAACCGCTGCGCATTTCAAACTGATTGAAAAGCGGCATGCCATCAAGCTGGTGCTGGAGCAAGTGGCCGGGTTTGAGCCTGTAGAAGTCGCGCCGGTGAATGCGGCTGATCCGCAGGGGACTGGGGGCGTGAAGGGGAAGCGGCCTAGCAAGAAGGATAAGTTGCGGGCGGCAGAGGCAAAATCATAATAGTTCAGTCAATGAAAAGGGAAGATGATGGCGATCAATATTCCGGTGGCATCCGTCGACGAAACTGCTTTTCCCTGTCCCCACTGCGGGGCGCATGCTGCCCAAGGATGGGCAGACTGCTACGGCGACCGACTGGCTTCCAGTCAACCTGTCCCATTCCTTCCTGATGTAGAAAAGCTTCTGGCAAAGGAGCGAAGCCTGTCAGCCGGAGAAGAAAAACAGAAACTCGCGGAGATTGTTATATGGGCGCGGAAGATGGATACCGGTGAGGCATTCATCGAAACTCAAAACCGGACTTCTGATTACCGTTTGTGTAACGTATTCATTAGTCAGTGCTTCAATTGCAAGCGGCCATCGATATGGATTCATGATCGCCTGATCTACCCAAGTGTCGTAACAGGGGAGGAACCCAATGCCGACATGCCAGAAAATATTCTGGCCGATTATCAAGAAGCACGGTCAATTCTTGACCTTTCTCCTCGTGGCGCTTGTGCATTACTGCGACTTGCAGTCCAAAAACTTTGCCTTCATCTTGGAGAAAAAGGAAAAAACATTGACGAAGATATCGCAAGCCTTGTGAGTAAAGGACTTGATCAGATGACCGCTGACGCACTCGACTCAGTGCGCGTGATTGGCAATGAGGCCGTTCATCCTGGACAAATGGACTTAAAGGATGATCGGACTACGGCCGCTGAGCTTTTTTACGCTGTCAACTTTGTCGTTGATCAGATGATCACAAAGCGCCGGAAGCTTGCCGAAATTTACGCGAAACTTCCGCTAGAAAAACGGGCAGCAATTGATCAACGAAATGCGAAGGCAATAGTTGCCAAGAAACCTTAGCAGCACTGCTTTATACCCAGGCCACAAGCACCGCAAGGACTGACAAGTCACCAGCCAACAAAAACAGCGCCATCATGCCTACTGCGAATTTGCGTCTGAAACTGCGCGTTTGTCGATTGATCATCGCTACATTTTCACCAGAGGGGTAGGACGACTGTTGCGCAAGATGACAAACCCAAAGGAGCAACCATGCAGATCGGCAAATACGGCGTCGTGGCTTGCGTCAAAGCTAGTTTTAAGGTCCCAAAGCAAAAAGGCTTCAAAACCGAAGTCCTGAAGCCTTTCAAAGCATCTTCAGCGCAAAGCTGAAGGAAGGGTTACGAGGGCTTAGTAGCCGCCGCGTCCACCGCCGCCGCCGCCGCCACCACCGTAGCCGCCACCGCCGCCGCCGGAACGACCGCCACCGCCGCCGCCGTAGCCGCCGCCACCTGAACGGTCACCGCCGCCGCCACCACCGCCGTAACCACCACCACCACCGCCGAAGCCGCCGGTACGTGGAGGACGAGCTTCCATCGGACGGGCTTCGTTCACGGTGATTGCACGGCCGCCGAGTGACTGGCCGTTCATGCCGGCGATAGCAGCTTGCGCTTCAGCGTCGCTGCCCATCTCGACAAAACCAAAACCTTTGGAACGACCGGTGTCGCGCTCCATCATGACTTTGGCGCTGGTGATAGAGCCAAATGCGCCGAAGGACTGTTGCAGATCTTCGTCACGGACGGTGTACGGCAGGTTGCCGACGTAAAGTTTGTTGCCCATTAAGGACTCCTCAAAAAACACATAAAACAAAAAGCGATGGGGTCCCGAAAGCACAACAAACTAGAAGTACCGCCGTAGCGCGCGAAACTGACCGATCACCAACAAGTGCAATTAAATTACTGCACTCTCCGATTATTACCCGTAAGTACGTCGTTGGGGCTTAAAAATCCTGTATCTCAATGATTTGCAGGAGAAATCAGGCTACTTCTGGCTTTTTGGCGACGAATCCTGACAAAAATCGTGTCTGGTTGTTCAGTTTCTTGTGAATTTACCGAGGCCGACCGCTCACGCGCTGCGGCGTTTACAGCGCTTCTGGCGCGTTTTCATCACTCATTGCAGCCATGGGCCGCGCCACACGGTGACCGTGCTTGCTGGTGATTTCAATGTAAAACTGGTCTGCGCCGCCCCCGACCAGCGCATCGACAGCAGCCATGACTTCAGCAAAATGCAAAGGCGCAGCAGCCGCATCGCTGGCGCCGACCTTGCACTCAAAGTCCCAAAAATCAACGCCTTCTGGCATCGGCTTGGCACGTTCACGTTTAACGTACTTGCGAATGTCGTGCTTGCTGGCGTCAAGCAGGCGGTCGCGGTTTTTGCCTTCGATGCTCAGCGTGTAGGTTTTTTTCAAACTGGGCTCAGTTATTTCAGGTTTTGGCA
>JANOWR010000045.1:0-46893 GCA_031417995.1 Polaromonas sp.
CAACCTCTCACGCCCCACCAGCATGAGCACCACCAGAAAGAGGCCAATCCAGAACGTCCAGTACTGCGGCGTGATGGTTGAAATAATGTCTTGCATGATCTTGAACACCACCGCACCGGCAATGCCGCCATACAGCCAGCCCGTGCCGCCAATCACCAGCAGCAGCATCACATCGGCCGAGCGGTCAAACGCAAACACGTCCAGCGACGCAAAACCCGTGGTTTGCGCCAGCAAGCCGCCCGCAGCGCCCGCAATGCCTGCAGCAATGGTGTAAATAACGGCCAGGCGCGATGCGACCGGGATCCCGATAGACGTGGCACGCAGGCGGTTGTCCCGTATGGCCATCAGCGTTGCACCAAAGGCAGAGCGCGTCAGGCGCCGCGCCAGCACGAAAAATACCAATGCCACCACGATGGAATAGCAAGCCGATGTGCGACCCGCCAAATCAAACGCAAATTTGCCCAGCAGCGGCCCCATGACCACGCCTTGCAGGCCGTCAGCGCCGCCCGTCAGCCAGTCCAGCTTGTTGGCCACCTCAAACAAAATCAGTGCCACACCCAACGTGACCATCAGGCGCGTCAAGTCGCTGCCGCGCAAGATGGTAAAGCTGCACAGCGCACCCAGCAAGGTAGACACCGCAATAGCCACCAGCAGGCCCACCACAGGGTCCGGCATGACCAGCTTGGCAAACAGCGCAGCGGTATAGGCCCCCATGCCAAAAAATGCCGCATGTCCCAGCGACACAATGCCGGTGTAGCCCAGCACCAGGTCGAGGGAAATGGCAAACAGCGCGACGATGGCAATCTCATTGATGATAAGGGCGTGCTTGCCAAGCAGGAATGGACTTGCCAACACCAGCAGCCAGAACACCGGTTCCCAGGCCTTCCAGCGGCTGCCGTTGTGCAGAGATTGGGTTATCTCCTTGTGAAGTTCAGTTTTCATTTGCCTCCCCCTCGCACAAACAAACCCTGCGGCTTCCAGATCAAAATCGCAATCATCAGGCTGTAAACAATAAAGCCGCCCAATTTGGGGATGTAGTATTTGCCCGCCACGTCGGCAATGCCCAGCAGCAGCGCCGCCAGCAGAGGCCCCGTAATCGACGACGTGCCGCCAACCGCCACCACAATCAAAAAGTAAATCATGAACTTCAGGGGGAAGGTCGGGTCCAGGCCCAGCACTTCCGCCCCCAGTGCGCCGCCCAAACCCGCCAGACCGGAGCCGACTGCAAAGGTCGACAAAAACACCACATTGACATTGATGCCCAAACCAGCAGCCACGCGCTGGTCATCCACCGATGCGCGCAGGCGGCTGCCAAAGCGGGTTCTGGCCAGCACAAATTGCAGCGCAACCGTCAGCGCAGCGCACACCGCAATGATGAACAGGCGGTAGTGACCCATGCCCAGCATCCATGCGCCCTCGCCTATCTCGGTACGGCCCTTGAGCCACTCGGGCAACTGCATGATTTGCTGGGTAGAGCCAATAAAGTAGTCCGTGCTGGCCACGGCCATGAAGGTCAGGCCGATGGAAAACAGCACCTGGTCGAGGTGCGGCTTTTTGTACATGGGCCGGTACAGCGTGCGCTCCAGCACACCACCGACCAGTGCTGAGCCCAAAAACGCCAGCGGCAAGCACACCAGAAACGGCACGCCCAGTTTTTGCATCAGCAGCACAGTGATGTACCCGCCCACCATGGCAAACGCGCCGTGCGCGAGATTGATGAAATTCATCAAGCCCATGGTCACGGCCAGGCCAACAGCGAGGATGAAAAGCAGCATGCCGTAGGCGATGCCGTCAAAGAGAATGGTGAGCATAAAAAATACCGTTCGGACTGAGCCTGTCGAAGTCCTCCTTCGACCAGCTCAGGACGAACGGGAAGGTTACTTCGTCTTCCCTGGATCTTTCATGTCCTTGATGACATCAAATTCCACGTTGTACAGCTTGCCGTCTTTCTTTTCTACCTTGCGCAGGTACATGTTGTGCACCACGTCGCGGGTTTGCGCGTCGATAAACATCGGGCCGCGCGGGCTCTCGAAAATCTGGCCCTTCATGGCGGCCAGCAGGGCATCGCCACCGCCTGCGCCTTTGGTGGCACGCAGGGCTTCGTAAATTACGCGCATACCGTCATACGCACCCACGGCCACAAAGTTGGGGCGCATGCCCTTGTTGGCTTTTTCAAAAGCCGCCACAAACTTTTTATTCATTGCGGACGGATGGTCAGCAGAATAGTGGTGCGAGGTAACCACGTTCAATGCGCCGTCGCCCATGTCGTTCAACTGGTCGTCATCGGTCAAATCGCCCGTGCCAATCAGCCTGATGCCGGCCTTGTCCATGCCGCGTTCCAGAAACTGCTTCATCACCGCTGCGCCTGCGCCTGATGGCACAAACACAAACAGCGCATCGGGTTTCAGGTCGCGTACTTTTTGCAAGAAAGGTGCAAAGTCCGGGCTCCGAAGCGGTACGCGCAAGGCGTCAACCACCTGCCCGCCATTGAACAGCAAGCGGTCCCGGAAAAACCGCTCAGCATCGATACCGGGGCCGTAGTCGCTCACCAGCGTTACCACTTTTTTAATACCGTTTTTCGGCGCCCAATCGGCCATGGCTACCGCAGACTGCGGAATGGTGAAGCTGGTACGAACGATGTAAGGTGACGCTTCGGTGATGATGGACGTTGCAGCCAACATGATGACTTGAGGCGTTTTGGACTGCGTGGCAATCGGGGCGATGGCCAGCGCGATTGGGGTGAGCCCCATGCCCGCCAGTACGTTCACCTTGTCATTGACCACCAACTCCTGCGCAATGCGCTTGGAGGCATCTGGCAGACCGCCATCGTCCTTGACGATCAGCTCGATTTTTTTACCCGCAACCGTGTCACCATGCATGGCCATGTAGGCACGGGCACCGGCTTCCATCTGCCTGCCAGTGGATGCCTGCTGGCCTGTCAATGGCGTGATCAAACCAATTTTAAAGTTGCTGGATTGAGCCATCACCGAAGTGCTGCCAAGCACCGCTACTGCGAGCGCGGTGGCCGTCATAAAGGTTCGTTTTTTCATGGTGTCTCCAGGTAATTTAAAACGGGTCAAGGCAAGACTGTCAAATCATCTGGCAGTTTCGTTCTTGGGCAGCAGATTCGCAAGTGATATTTCGCAATGGCAGTTATCGCAAATACGCATACCCAACCCGCCATCACCTTGTTCCAACTTCACTTGCCCGTCTTGGCGGGGTCTTTGACATCCTTGATGACGTCAAACTCCATGTTGTACAGCTGGCCATTAACACGTTCAACACGGCGGATGTAAACGTTTTGCACAATGTCGCGGGTTTGCGCATCAATGAATATCGGGCCGCGCGGGCTTTCAAAAATCTGGCCCTTCATACCGTCCACCAGTGCTTGTCCATCGCCTTTGCCCTTGGTGGTTTTGATGGCTTCGTAAATGACGCGCATGCCGTCATACGCGGCCACGCCGAAGAAGTTGGGTCGTATGCCCTTGCTTTGCTTGAGGTAAGCCTCGACGAATTTCTTGTTCGCTGGCGAGTTGTGTGAGGCTGAATAAGGATGCGACGTGACCATGCCGAGCGCTACATCGCCCATGTCGTTCAGAATTTCATCGTCCACCACGCTGCCTTCACCAATCATCTTGATGCCCGCCTTGTCCAGACCGCGCTCGGCATATTGCTTGAGCAAAGCCGTGCCCGCGCCCGCTGGCACAAAAACAAACAGCGCATCGGGTTTGAGGTCACGCACTTTTTGCAAAAACGGTGCGTAGTCCGGGCTGCGCAGCGGCACGCGCAGCTCGGCCAGAATGCGCCCGCCGTTGAAGGTAAAGCGGTCACGGAAGGTCCGTTCTGCATCTATGCCAGGGCCGTAGTCGGTCACCAGCGTCACCACGGTCTTGATGTTGTTCTTGGGTGCCCACTCAGCCACACCAATCGTGACCTGCGGAATCGTCATGCTGGTGCGCACAATGTAGGGCGATGCTTCGGTCACGATGGACGTCGCAGCCGCCATGACCACCATCGGCGTTTTGGACTGGGTGGCAATCGGTGCGGTGGCCAGCGCCAGCGGCGTGAGGCCAAAGCCCGCCAGCACATCGACCTTGTCAGTGACGATCAGCTCTTGCGCCAGACGCTTGGTCACGTCGGGCACGCCCGTGTCGTCTTTCAAAATGATTTCAATCTCACGCCCGGCGACCTTGGTGCCAAACTGCGCCATGTACAGGCGCACACCGTTTTCAATTTGCCGGCCTGTGGAGGCAAAAGGTCCGGTCATGGGCAGCAGCAGGCCGATTTTGAATTTTTTGTCTTGTGCCAATGAAAGCCCAGTTTGCGACACCAGTGCCGCTGCTGCTGTGACTTGTAAAAATGCGCGTTTATCGAGGTTCATGGTTGTCTCCAGTTTTTAAGTTAATCAAATACAAGTTAAATTCATGCCTCAGGCCGGTACGCGCTTTCCAGCGTCACACTGCCCAGGACACGCGACACACAAACGCAGATGCGCTGGTTGGCCGTTTTTTCATGTTCACTCAAGAACACATCGCGGTGGTCAATTTCACCATCAAGCGCCAGCACGTCCATAGCGCATAACCCGCATTCGCCGCGCCTGCAGCCGTACATGGCCTTGATGCCCGCGCTCTCCAGCGTTTCAAGCAGACTGGTTTGCGCCTCCACCGTGATGTCTATTTTGTGGCGAGGCACTTGCAGCCTGAAAGCCTGCGGCGCAAAACGGCCGCTGCTGCCAAAGGTTTCATATCGCAAATCAGCCAGCGGCCTGCCAGCACGGGCCCACGCAGCGCGCGCCACATCCAGCATGGGCAGCGGGCCGCAAACAAACATCAACGCGCCTTTGGGCAAGGCGGCAATTTCATCGTCAAACGCAATCCGCTCGCCCTGCTCTGCCACAGCAGTTTGCAAGCGGTCGCCCAGCTGGTCACGCAGCAGGTCGGCAAAAGCCAGCTCGGCCTCGGACCTGGCACCAAACAGCATGCGCATGTTGGCACCGCGTTGCTGGAGTACTTGCGCCATCAGCACCAGCGGCGTGATACCAATACCGCCCGCCACCAGCAGGTAGCCGGGCGCGGTCAAGTCCAGCGGGAAATGGTTTTGCGGCGTGGTAATGCGCAGCCTGTCGCTAATGGCCAGGCGCCACATCGCCAGCGAACCGCCCTTGCCGTCGTCAAGGCGTTTGACGGCAATGCGGTAACAAGATGCGTCTGGCTGGCCGATCAATGAATACGAACGCGTGTGCGGCTTGCCGTTGACAAGAACCTGCAATTGCAAATGGGAGCCAGGCTCATAATTTTGCGCATTGGGCTGCACGTCTCCTGCGGGTTGAAGACAAAACTCGCGCACGGTGGGTGTGACGTCACGAAAAGACGCAACGACGGCGTCATGCCAAAGAGGTGTTGTGGCCATAGGACTCTAAAAATACTAGCTGCGTTTGCGGATCAGACGCACACCGGGAATGGACGCATTGTCCAGGCTGCCTGGCTCATGGCTGCCCAGCAGCACGCTGTGCAGGTTGCGTTGGGCCAGCCGCGAATGCTCGCGCATGATGGCTTCGGCCCGGCTGCCTTCGCGTTGCTCAATGGCACCCAGCACCTGCCAATGCTGGTCTTGCGCCACCACCAGCATGTCACGCGCCTGCGGTGAGTTGGCCTGCGCCACCACAAAGGCCGAGGGCGATGCAAACGGCATGCTGATAACGCGGTCTAGCTCACGCGCCATCACGCTGCTGCCCGACATTTCGCTCAGCAGGGCATGGAACTTCGCATTCAGCTCGACATAGCTTGAAAACGATTCGTCGTTCAATGAAGGCTCACCCAGCACCGCATCAATCTGGCGCAGGCAGTCGCGAGCCTCACTGAGCACAACAGCGGGTGCAGCGCGCTCAGCCGCCAGCCGCGCAGACAGGCCTTCGAGCGTGCCGCGCAACTCAATCGCATCCATCACGTCGCGTTCTGAAAACGTGCGTACTGCATAGCCGCCACTGGCCAGGGCCTCAAGCAGGCCTTCTTGCGCCAGCCGCATCAAGGCGGCGCGAATGGGGGTGCGCGAGACACCCAGCTTTTCAACAATCGACAGTTCGGCGATGCGCGTGCCGCCCGGCAACTCGCCCGCCAGAATCATTTCACGCAGTTGCAGAAGCGCACGGACCTGGGCGCTATTCTGAGCACTTTTTTGACCATTTTCAGGCATGTTTTCAGCATCATTTAATGCTGTAGCCCCCATTTTACGGGCGCGAGCAGCTTCTAATTTAATAGCGATCGAGGTGCTATTCATGCTGCTCATCATTCAAGCCGCCAGCCGTACGGGGATCACCGGATGCACGGGCTGTTCTTTGGCAATCAGGCCATCTATAAACCGCCGCGCCCACATCGAGCCCGCATCAATGTTCAGGTCGTAGAACTTGTGGTCGGGACGCTCTTTGATGGCCACCTGCTGGGCTTCGAGCACATGCTCGTCTTCTTTGAAAATGCCGGCCACACCTTCGCGCAGCTGGTGCGTCAGGCGCTGCTCGGTCACGCGGTAGTTGCGTGCAAAGGCCCAAAAGTAGTGGCAGGTGTCATTCGTTTCGGGTGTGATGGTGTTCAGTACAAAGCCATTCACGCCTTTGCTGCGGTCGCCTGGGCCGCCATCTTTTGGCGGTGCACCGGTGCCTGTCTCGGCCACCCCCACGTCGATGTTCACCGTGCAGGGCGCCTCAAACCGGATGATCTGCCAGCGATCTACCTTGCCCTGGTAGCCACGCGCGTCCTTGATCTGCCCGGCCCAGAACGGTGGTGCATCAATGTCTTCCATCCAGCGCGTGACGGTGGCGGTGCGGTCGCCGTGGGTGGCGACAAACGGCGCCTCGGCCACAGCGCGGTTGCCAATGCTGGAGCCATGTACGAACGTCTCGTGCGTCAAGTCCATCAGGTTGTCAACCACCAGGCGGTAATCACATTTGACATGAATCATCTTGCCGTCGCCTGCCCATTCGGCATCGTCGTTCCAGTGCATGTCGGGTATCAGTGCCGGGTCGGCCTTGGTCGGGTCACCGGGCCACATCCACACAAAACGGTGCCGCTCCACCGCAGGAAAACTGCGCACGCAGGCTGATGGGTTCAGCGTTTCCTGGCTGGGCATGTGCACGCAGCGACCCTGCGCGTTGTAAACCAGCCCGTGGTAGCCGCAGGTGACTTCATCGCCCTGCAAGTGGCCGAGTGACAGCGGCATCAGGCGGTGCCAGCAAGCGTCTTCCAGCATCGCCACCGAGCCATCGGTTTTGCGAAACATCACAACCTTCTGGTTGCAGATGGTGCGCGCCAGCATCTTGCCCACCACTTCGACGTCATACGCAGCGGCGTACCAGGCATTGAGAGGGAAAGTTGATTTTGAGGTCTGCATGTTAATTATTGTATTTGCAATGTATACAATTTTTAATGAATTTGCAATTTAAACCGAATTTATTGAGTTAAATATTGGTTAATGTATTTTTTGATGCGACATAAATCTGAATTAACATCACACGAGCCGTTTTTCAATCCCTCTTAAAAACCCCATCGGAGACAGCATGACCACCGCCACCCTTCCCGCCCGCTATGACCACGTTGGCAGTTTTCTGCGCCCGCAGTACCTGCTGGAAGCGCGTGAGCAAAAAGCCAAAGGCAGCATCACTGCCGAGCAGCTGCGCCTGGTAGAAGACAAAGCCATCACCGAGATCGTCAAGTTTCAGCAAGACGTGGGCCTGAAAAGCATCACCGATGGCGAGTTTCGGCGCACCTACTTTCACATTGACTTTCTGGAGCAACTGGGCGGCGTGGTCACAGACATTCCCGTCACCGTGCTGAACGCCGACAACACCAAGGCCCTGGCGCCGCCGGTGATGCGCGTGACAGGCAAAGTCACCCACACCAAAGACATTCAACTGGCCGACTTCAATTACCTCAAGAGCCAGGTCAGCGCAGGCAACACGCCCAAGGTCACCATTCCGTCGCCCACCATGCTGCACTTTCGCGGTGGCCGCGCCGGTATCAGCCGCGAGCACTACCCCGAGCTGGACCCCGAGTTTTACCAGGACGTGGCCAACGCCTATGGCGCTGAGCTGCGCAGCCTGGCCGCTGCAGGCTGCACCTACGTGCAGATGGACGACACCAACCTGGCCTACCTGTGCGACGAAAAAATGCGCGAAGCCGCCCGCCAGCGCGGCGACGACCCCAACGAGTTGCCGCACCGTTACGCCAAGTTCATCAACCTGGTGGTGGCGCAAAAGCCTGAAGGCATGCTGCTTTCCATGCACCTGTGCCGTGGCAACTTCAAAAGCACCCACGCTGCATCAGGCAACTACGAGCCGGTGGCCGAGGCACTGCTGAAAGAAATGAATCTGGACGCGTACTTTATGGAATACGACGATTCGCGCAGCGGCGACTTCAAACCCCTGCGCTACCTGCCCAAAGGCAAAACCGTGGTGCTGGGTCTGATCACCACCAAGTTTGGCGCGATGGAAAGCAAGGACGACATCAAACGCCGCATTGAAGACGCCGCCAAATACGCCCCGCTCGACCAGCTGGCCCTGTCACCCCAGTGCGGCTTTAGCAGCACCGTGCACGGTAACGACATTGCGGTAGAAGCCCAGCGCGCCAAGCTGCGCCTGGTGATTGAAACAGCGCAGGAAGTTTGGGGTTCGACCTGAAACAGCTGGAATTGGCCTGAAATGAACATTTTCAGGCCATTTTTACGTATGTTTTAGGCCGCTAGCCCAATGAATTCGGGTGCAAGCAGCTACTGATTAGATAGCATTCACGCAACCTAAGTCATGCCTGAAAAGCCAGCCAAAAAGCAGCGCGGACACCATTACAGCGTCTACGTCATTGAGCTGGCACCCGAGGTGTGGAACATCTCCCGCTTCAGGCGTTGCAACCCTGACTACATCCTGGGCAAGCCCTTTGTCTACGTCGGCATGACAGGCCTCGACATTGACCAGCGCTTTGACAAACACAAGGCAGGCATCCAGTCCAACCGCTACGTACGCGACTTTGGCCTGCGCTTGCTGCCCAGGCTGTACGAGATGTACAACCCCATGCCCTACGAGGGCGCGCGCGACATGGAGGTCGAGTTGGGTATTGGCCTGCGGGAAGCAGGTTATGGGGTTTGGCAGGCTTGAAAGTGCTACGGATTCACGAGATGCTCGTACGCACAAGACAGTTAAAACTGCGCCATGTTTGGACGTCCATACCTAAGGAAGTATTCGCTGCAAGCGTGGCTCGTTACGCTGGCAAATACCCGCAGCCACCGTGATCAATTTCGACAGCGGCTATGAGGTTTGGGTTTACCGCGCCAAGTCGAGCGAGCCCGCTGACGCGAAAGCGGAGTTTGTGATTTTGTTTTCGCCGGATCGGGTGGTTAAGAAGACGCGGTTGCGGCCAGCTTATTTGGTGCGGAACTGAATCGGCGCTCAAATGCGCCACCTGAAAAACAAAAAGCCTCGAAAGCTTCTCCGCTCCTGATTTAGGAGCTTCTCGCGCACGTATCTATTGGTCTAGGGAGCGATTTGATGGGTGAAAACGGCTGTTTTTGGGTTTTTTAAGCTCCGCGAAGGCCATTGACGCTGCCTGAAGGCATCAGAAAGCTGTTTTTAACCTGTTTTTACCTTTCATTTAGGCTTCCAGGCCAACAGATATTTGCGCGAGTAGCTCCTGAATTCATAGCTACTCGAAATTAATTGGAGTCTGACCCCGATTGTTCTGATTGGAGTCTGACCCCGATTGTTCTGTAACCCCGATTGTTCTGACCGAGATTGTTCCGTCGTGAATTAATTGACGTCTGACTCAGGCTGTTCCTGACCCCGATTGTTCCGCGCATCGATGCTAGTTTGCACACCGATTGGCAGTCCCGCAGCTTTAATAGGTTGCTTTGTAAAAGCCATTTCGTGCCTCATTTTTCTGCAAGCACCGTCTAGTCCGGGAAACATTGTTGCCGCTGTGACACCCATAAAAGCTAAGTCCTCAAGAGCTTCGCGTGCACAACTAATCGGAATGTCCACAGCTCGCAAAAAAGCCTTCCCCGATTTCCCGGTTTTTCCCTTAAACCAATCTTCTAGATTTGAAATGTTCGTGACAATGAACCGTCCCTGCTGGGCCTGTAATCGCGGGTTGTGGCGGGGAGAAATAGACAATGAGCTGACATATGGCGATACGTATGGGAGCACAACGGTTGGTGGGGAATAAAAACTCACAAACTCCCGAGTGAGCGTAAACACACGGACATGCGAATGATCTTGTCGATAATCAATTGCCTCCAACGCGTCGGAGAATGCAAAGAAAGCGGCGATGTAGGGCGACCCAGTCCAGTCTAGCAAGGGCGTAGGAAGACCATGGTGCTGCGCTAACCCCAAGACTACGAGTAATCGTGGCCGTCGTTCATGTCTAGTCGTCTGTCTAGTACCGCTTCGGCTTGTGCGTGGAACTCCTGCAGCGTGTCGGCGCAGTAGCGCTCCAGTCTGTGACGTCCCGCACGATGGAGAGTTGTTTTGAGGGGAAAACGACTGCTGCCATGCCCCCTAAACACATCCGCGTCGATGTCCCGTCGCGCTAGTGAAGCCCAACTCTTAAACTCATCCCAATTCGCACAGACTTCTGCTTGCAATTCAGAGGCTTCAGGTGTCTTGACAAACTTTAAGTCATTAAGCTGACCATCCATGACCGACCACTTCCCATGTAGCCCCTTCTCATCCTGCTCGAGAAGCACGCGCAACGCGGCCAAATCTCTGGCCTCCTCGTCGTTAAGTTCAGAGCGAAAAAGTGCACCTGTTTGAGTGGGCCTAAATAACGCCTTTCCTTTCAACTCAATGACACCTGCTTCATCTTCGATCGCGTCAGCAAGGACTGCGAACGGTGGTAAGTCAAGACCCCAAATATGAACAAAATATTCTGCGGGCCTGTCTGAGTCAATACACAACATTGCTTGCCTCTGGCCCTGAGGAGTGTCTACCGTACCAAAACTTTGCAGCATCATTTTTTGCGCCTCAATTCTTTGTGACTTACGTGTACTTATTACTCACGTCATATCGAGCGGTTTTACTTAAACTTTTACAACGGTACGGTGAAAGCAGGAATACAGTGTTTCAGCATTCCTCGAATTTCTCTAAGCATAAGCGCTCGGAGACCCTCAAACAGGAAGGCCCTTCGATGGATTCCAGGACTTAACTTGCGGTGAGTTACAAATATGGAGCCAGCCACCGCAGCAATGCTAAATGCGTAGTGCGCCGTCGCGGTGCAACCGCGATGAAGGTAACCACCCCCATGGACTCAAATGCACCGCATAAAAAGATAACTCACGAACCAAAAAAGCCCCGTAACCTTGCGATTACGGGGCTTTAAATTTGGCTCCTCGACCTGGGCTCGAACCAGGGACCTACGGATTAACAGTCCGGCGCTCTACCAACTGAGCTATCGAGGAATACAGCCTCAGATTATAGCGTCCTATTAAACTGTCACTTTGACAACCCCATGAAAAAAACGCAACGCCCCCTGCCCTGGCTTGATGCTGGAGAAGACTTTCCGCCAGTCAGCCGCGCCTGGGGCCATGACGACCCTGCGCCCGGCCTGCTGGCGGCGGGTGCTGCGCTGGACGTGGCCACGCTGGTGCAGGCCTACAGCCTGGGCATCTTCCCCTGGTACAGCGAAGGCCAACCCACGCTGTGGTGGAGCCCGGACCCGCGCATGACGCTGTACACGCAGCAGTTCAAACTGCACCGGTCATTGCGTAAAAGTCTTCAGCACTTTATAAACAATGCCGCTTGCGAGATTCGATTTGACACGGCGTTTGCAGAGGTGATTAACGCCTGCGCCAGCAAGCCGCGTGATGGCCAGCCCGGCACCTGGATATTGCCTGAGATGATTGCTGCTTACTGCGCGCTGCACGCTGCTGGCCATGCGCACAGTATTGAAACCTGGGTAGATGGCGAGCTGGTGGGCGGCTTGTACTGTGTGAACCTGGGCGGCATGGTGTTTGGCGAGTCGATGTTTGCACACGCGACGGACGCGTCAAAAATCGCGTTGTGTGCGCTGGTGGCTTTTTGTCGGGCGCACGCCATGAGGATGATTGATTGCCAGCAAAACACGGGGCATTTGGCATCGTTAGGCGCGCAAGAAATGGAGCGCGACGCGTTCACTGCCCACGTCGCCGAAACAATCACGCACCCTGCCCCCGCTTGGCAATTTGACCCCGTATACTGGCATTACATCTTGCCCCACAGGACACCGCAAACGCCGTGACGCACCTCAAAGACCTGCCGCTGCAAACCTTGCAGTTTTACGCCACGGCGCCCTACCCGTGCAGTTATTTGCCGGGCAAGCAGGCCAGGTCGCAGGTGGCAACGCCCAGTCACTTGATTCACAACGATGCATATTCTGACCTGGTGGCCAATGGCTTCAGACGCAGTGGCATGTTTACCTACCGACCGTATTGCGATGGCTGCCAGGCCTGCGTGCCCTTGCGTGTGCCTGTGCAAACATTTGTGCCAAACAAAAGCCAGCGCCGCGCAGCGACCAGGCACCAAAGCTTGTCTGTGCGGGTACTAAAACTGTGCTTTACCACCGAGCACTACCAGCTGTACCTGCGCTACCAGAACGGCCGCCACGCAGGCGGCGGCATGGACCACGACAGCATTGACCAGTACACGCAATTCTTGCTACAAAGTCGGGTTAATTCGCGTCTGGTGGAGTTCCGTGAAACCATGCCGAATGGCGAGGCAGGCGCGCTCAAAATGGTGGCGATTCTGGACGTGCTGGAAGACGGTATTTCTGCGGTTTACACGTTTTATGAGCCGGATGGTGCGGGCACTAAAAACAGCTATGGCAACTACGGCGTGTTGTGGCAAATAGAGCAAGCGGCCAAGCTGAATTTGCCCTACGTTTACTTGGGCTACTGGATCAATGAGAGCGCCAAAATGCGCTACAAGGCCGCCTTCAAACCGCATGAGTTGCTTGTGGACGGGCAATGGCAAATCATGAACGGGTAACGCGTCTTAAATTGCCACGTGACGGCGAGTGATTTCATAGCGTAAAATTTATGCATGACCAAACCTGACAGCGCAATACCTGTAAAACCCACAGTTCAGGTGATTGAACGCATGTTTAGCCTGCTAGACATTTTGGCCAACCGTGAAGAGGCCATGTCACTGAAAGAGATCAGTGAAAAGTCTGGCCTGCATGCGTCAACGGCGCACCGCATTTTGAATGACCTCGCCACGGGACGCTTTGTTGACCGGCCTGCTGCGGGCACTTACCGGCTGGGCATGCGCCTGCTGGAACTGGGCAACCTGGTCAAAGCACGTTTGAGCGTGCGCGATGCCGCCTTGGGTCCCATGCGCGAACTGCACAAGCTGACGCAGCAACCCGTGAACCTGAGCATGCGCCAGGGCGATGAAATCATTTACGTGGAACGCGCCTACAGCGAGCGCTCTGGCATGCAGGTGGTGCGTGCCATCGGCGGGCGGGCACCGCTTCACTTAACGTCGGTGGGCAAGCTGTTTTTGGCCTTTGACGACCCGCAGCGCCTGCGCACCTACGCCACGCGTACCGGCCTGGCTGGCCAGACGCGCAACTCCATCACGCAACTGCCCATTCTTGAGCGCGAACTTTCAAAAGCGCGGCAATACGGCATAGCGCGCGACAACGAAGAGCTGGAACTGGGTGTGCGCTGCATGGCGGCTGGCATTTATGACGACCAGAATTCCCTGGTAGCAGGTTTGTCGATTTCAGCGCCAGCAGACCGGCTGGAAGAGCACTGGCTGCCCAAGCTGCAGGCAACAGCCAATGAAATTTCGAGTGCTTTGGGCTATAAAACGAAGTGAAAACGACGCAAATTAGCCATGTAAAGTGGCTGCAGCCCAATAAATTCGGGCGCGAGCAGCTACTTTTTCAGTAGCGCGTTCGGCTTGATGCTCTAGCCGTTGACGGGCTTGACAGATGCGCTGATTTTGACCTTGCGGTCAGCGCCGACCGGGCTGGCAACAGGGTTTGACTCCACCCAGCGGCGCACGCGTTCAGCGTCACCCAGGCGGCTCAGTTTGCCTGCGGAATCTAAAAACACCATGATCAGCTTGCGGCCTGCAATTTTGGTTTGCATGACCAGGCACTGACCCGCTTCAGAGATATAACCCGTTTTTTGCAGGCCAATGTCCCATTCGGGGTTTTTGATCAAACGGTTGGTGTTGTTGTATTGCAGGGTGCGTTTACCCACGGCCACCTGGTAGCCAGTTGACGTAGACAGTTCCCGCAGCACCGGGTCTGCGTGTGCGGCGCTCACCAAAGCAGCCAGGTCTTGCGCACTGGACTGGTTGCGGCTGGACAGGCCCGTGGGTTCGACATAGCTGGTGTCCGTCATGCCCAGCAATTTGGCCTTGGCATTCATCAGGCTGACAAATACAGGCATGCCGCCCGGGTAGGTACGGCCCAAGGCGTGGGCAGCGCGGTTTTCGCTCGACATCAAGGCCAGGTGCAGCATTTCACCCCGTGTCAGTGATGTGCCGACCCTGAGGCGCGAACTGCTGCCCTTTTCGGTGTCCACATCGTCTTGCGTCAGGGTAATGATTTCATCCATCGGCAGCTTGGCACCGCTGATGATCACGCCCGTCATGAGCTTGGTGATGGACGCAATTGGCAGCACGGCCTGGTCATTTTTACGGAACAGCACCTCGCGCGTGTCCTGGTCAATCACCAGGGCCACGCTGGATTTCAAATCAAGTGCATCATGCGCGCCGTGCAAACCAGCAATCTGACCGTAAGACGGTTTCAGTGGTGCGGACACGCGAATGACTGACTTGCGCTTAACACCCGTTACAAAACGTACGCTTTTGCGGCTTGAAACCACTTTTTTGCTGGCTGACGTTTTTGTGGCCTGCTGCTTTTTAGCCGCAGTACGCTTTTCAATGGCGGCATTGGCGCCAGAGCCAGCAAGGGCTGTGAAAAGCGCCAAAAATCCAATAACTTTTAAAGCCTGATTGAAAATCTGGTTAGACATCTTGATGAGCCTTGCTGAGAGTTGCAATAAATAGCATGGCTGGAGTGTATACAAAATGAAAAAGTCACGCAATATCAAAAACTTGCGTGACTTTCCTAAAAACACACTCAATAGAACTGTTTTAGGCGATTAAAAACTTCAAAATCCCTAAAAAATCTCTAAGTCATTGAATTTAAACAACAATTTATAAAACTTGGGATCTCAACCTTGAGCCGCAACCCTGTCAGCTTTACTCTGAAGTTTATTTAAAGCACTCAAGTAAGCCTTAGCGGACGCAACAACGATGTCGGGATCTGAGCCCACACCGTTGACCACACGACCGCTATTTTGCAAACGAACTGTTACCTCGCCTTGACTTTCGGTGGACCCGCTGATGGCGTTGACCGAGTACAGCACCATCTCCGCACCGCTTTTGACGTGTGACTCAATGGCCTTCAAGGATGCATCAACCGGGCCGTTGCCGTCTGAGGCACCCTTGACCTCTTTGCCTTCTACCGTAAACACCACGCTGGCTTGCGGGCGCTCGCCAGTTTCGCTGTGCTGCGACAGCGAGACAAAAGCATACTGCTCGTTGTCGTGGCTCACACTTTCATCATTGACCAGCGCCAGAATGTCTTCGTCAAAAATATCGCTCTTGCGGTCAGCCAGCTCTTTGAACTTGGCGAACGCACTGTTGATGTCGGCTTCGCTTTCCATCGACACGCCAAGTTCTTGCAGACGCTGCTTGAAGGCGTTGCGACCGCTCAACTTGCCGAGCACGATTTTGTTGGCTGACCAGCCCACGTCTTCAGCCCGCATGATCTCGTAGGTGTCACGCGCCTTGAGAACACCGTCCTGGTGAATACCGCTGGCATGCGCAAACGCATTTGCGCCGACCACTGCCTTGTTCGGCTGCACCACAAAGCCCGTGGTCTGGCTGACCATGCGGCTGGTGGCAAGAATGTGTTTGGCGTCAATGTTCAGGTCAAGGTTGAAATAGTCTTTGCGGGTTTTGACTGCCATGACGATTTCTTCCAGACTGCAATTGCCGGCCCGTTCGCCCAGGCCATTGATGGTGCATTCGACCTGCCGCGCACCGCCAATCATCACGCCCGCCAATGAGTTGGCCACCGCCATGCCCAAGTCGTTGTGGCAATGCACCGACCACACCGCCTTGTCGCTGTTGGGGATACGTTCACGCAGGTTTTTGATAAAGCTGCCGTACAGCTCGGGGATGGCGTAACCCACCGTGTCGGGCACATTGATGGTGGTGGCGCCTTCGGCAATCACGGCTTCCAGAACGCGGCACAAAAAGTCCGGATCCGAGCGGTAACCGTCTTCCGGGCTGAACTCGATGTCGCCCATCAAATTGCGGGCAAAACGGGTAGAAAGCTTGGCCTGTTCAAATACCTCGTCGGGTGTCATACGCAGCTTTTTTTCCATATGCAGCGCGCTGGTGGCCAAAAACAGGTGCAAACGGCCCGATGCGGCTGGCTTGAGCGCTTCGGCTGCGCGTGAGATGTCGCGATCGTTGGCACGGGCCAGTGCACAGACGGTTGAGGCTTTAATGACTTCGGCAATCGCCTTGACGCACTCAAAATCGCCGTTTGAGCTGGCAGGAAAACCGGCCTCAATCACATCGACCTTCAGCCGCTCCAGCTGGCGCGCAATGCGCAGCTTTTCGTCGCGCGTCATGGATGCGCCGGGTGACTGTTCGCCGTCGCGCAAGGTGGTGTCGAAAATGATGAGTTTGTCAGCCATGGGTTTCTTCCTGCAAAAGTTCAATTTAAAAACCAGCAACCCAAAAACAAAAACGGCCCGTTGCTGGTGCAAACGGGCCGTGGAATTTAGGTTACGCGTACGCTACCGTCTCCGCCCGTTGGCAGATAACAGTAGTGCTAGCGAAATTCGTTTCATGCGTTTGAATATATCACAGCTTGTTTTCAAAGATTATTTATGCAGGCCGCGCTCGTCCGGCTCGTCGAGCGATGTGGCGATCACACTGGTCTGCTGGCCCTTGGCTCTGCGCCAGGCATAAACAGCGTACCCAGACAAACCATAGGCAATGAAAAAGGCAAACACCATGATGGGCGGATGCAGGCCTATCACACCGATGCCAAGTGCGATCAAAACAATCACGGCAAAAGGCACAGTCTTTTTCATCTGAATGTCCTTGAAGCTGTAAAACGGGACATTGGTGACCATCGTCAAGCCCGAGTACAAGGTCAAAACGAACATCAACCAGGGGATTTGCAGCGACAAAAAGCCCAGATCCAGTGCACCCGTACCGGTGTAATCAGCATCGTTCATCAGCCAGATAAAGCCGGCCACCAGCGCGGCTGCTGCAGGTGAAGGCAGGCCCTGAAAAAATCGCTTGTCCACCACGGCAGTGTTGACGTTAAAACGTGCCAGTCGCAAAGCCGCGCAGGCACAGTAAACAAAAGCTGCCACCCAGCCCCAGCGGCCCAGCGTGCTCAAGCCCCACATATAGGCAATCAACGCGGGCGCAGCGCCAAAAGACACCATGTCTGACAGTGAATCCATTTGCTCGCCAAATGCGCTTTGGGTGTTGGTCATGCGGGCAATACGGCCATCCAGGCTGTCCAGAATCATGGCACTGAACACGCCAATGGCGGCCTGGTCAAAGCGGCCATCCATGGCCATCACGATGGCATAAAAACCGCCAAAAAGCCCACCCAGCGTGAACAGATTGGGCAAGATGTAGATGCCTTTGCGCCGCTTGCGCACCACCACATCCGGGTGCTTGTCCGACTGCGATATTGAGGCCTGTTCGCCATCGTGCATACAAATACTCCTGTAACTACTGACTAGGATAACAAACTACTGTGCTGCAAAAACCAAAAAGCCGCGCAAGCTTTTTGCGCGGCTTTTTGAAGGACAAGAACCTGAAACCAGGAACTTAGTTCTTCGTCTGATCAACCAGTTTGTTTTTGGCAATCCAGGGCATCATGGCGCGCAGCTGACTGCCGACTTTTTCAATGGAATGCTCGGCTGTCAGGCGGCGGCGTGCCGTCATGCTTGGGTAGTTGGTACGGCCTTCGCTGATAAACATCTTGGCGTATTCACCGCTCTGGATACGCTTCAATGCATTTTTCATCGCCACGCGTGACTGCTCGTTGATGATCTCTGGGCCTGTCACGTATTCACCGTACTCAGCGTTGTTGCTGATCGAGTAGTTCATGTTGGCAATGCCGCCTTCATAGATCAAATCGACAATCAATTTCAGCTCGTGCAGACATTCAAAATAAGCCATCTCAGGGGCATAACCCGCTTCAACCAATGTCTCATAGCCCATCTTGATGAGTTCAACCGCGCCGCCGCACAACACGGCTTGCTCGCCGAACAAATCGGTCTCGGTTTCTTCCTTGAAGTTGGTTTCAATGATGCCGGCCTTGCCGCCACCGTTGGCCATGGCGTAGCTCAGGGCCAGGTCACGGGCTTTGCCTGATTTGTCCTGATGAATGGCGACCAGATGCGGCACGCCGCCACCCTGGGTGTAGGTGTTGCGCACGGTGTGGCCTGGGGCCTTGGGCGCGACCATCCACACGTCCAGGTCAGCACGCGGCACAACCTGGTTGTAATGCACGTTAAAGCCGTGGGCAAACACCAGCGACGCGCCTTGTTTGGCATGCGGTTCGACATTGTTTTTGTACACGCCAGCGATGTCTTCATCGGGCAGCAAAATCATGACCACGTCAGCGGCTTTGACAGCGTCGTTGACTTCATGCACTGACAGACCGGCCTTGACGGCCTTGTCCCACGACGCACCACCTTTGCGCAGACCCACAACGATTTTTACGCCGCTGTCGTTCAGGTTTTGTGCATGGGCATGACCTTGGCTGCCGTAACCAATAATGGCCACCGTTTTGCCCTTGATCAGGCTCAGGTCGCAGTCTTTGTCGTAATAAACTTTCATCTCTTTTTCTCCTGGTTGTTAACTTAAATCTAGACTCTTAGGATTCGCTCACCGCGCCCGATACCGCTCGACCCGGTACGTACCGTCTCCAAAATGGCACTGCGGTCAATGGCTTCTAAAAACGCATCGTTTTTATGCTGGTCACCAGTCAGCTCAATGGTGTAACTTTTTTCAGTCACATCAATAATCCGCCCGCGAAATATATCAGCCATGCGCTTCATCTCTTCACGCTCTTTGCCCACAGCGCGCACTTTGACCATCATCAGCTCGCGCTCCGTGTAAGCGCCTTCGGTCAGGTCAACGACTTTGACAACCTCAATCAGGCGATTCAAGTGCTTGGTGATTTGCTCAATCACGTCGTCTGAGCCGCTGGTTTGAATCGTCATGCGCGACAGCGTGGGGTCTTCAGTCGGCGCAACGGTCAAGCTTTCGATGTTGTAGCCACGGGCTGAAAACAAACCGACCACACGGGACAGCGCACCGGGTTCGTTTTCGAGTAAAACTGCAATAATGTGTTTCATAAGTCTGGACGCTTCATTTCGTCTGCCCTCCCCTGCGCACGGTAATGTGCAGGCTTGGCAGCCAATAGATTTGTCACCTCAATGTTGTAGGAAGTTAAAAATAAGTACTATCAATTCAGGAGCTGCTTGCGCAGATTTTTATTGGGCTACAGGCCAAAATGATACCTAAAAAGGCTCTTTTTAAAGGTCTTCAGCCCCCAAAAGCATCTCGTTGATGCCCTTGCCTGCCTGCACCATCGGGAACACGTTTTCCTTCGAGTCAGTTCTGAAGTCCATGAACACCGTGCGGTCCTTGAGCTTGCGTGCTTCACGCAGCGCAGGCTCAACATCACTTGGCTTTTCAATCAGCATGCCAACGTGGCCATAAGCTTCTGCCAGCTTCACAAAATCAGGCAGCGCGTCCATGTAGCTGTGGCTGTAACGGCTTTCGTAGTCAAACTCTTGCCACTGGCGCACCATGCCCAAATAGCGGTTGTTCAGCGACACGATGTTGACGGGCGTCTTGTACTGAAAACAGGTCGACAGCTCTTGAATACACATTTGAATCGAGCCTTCGCCGGTGATGCAAAACACCTCAGACTCAGGCTTGGCCAGCTTGATGCCCATGGCGTACGGCAAGCCGACACCCATGGTGCCCAAGCCGCCTGAATTGATCCAGCGGCGTGGCTGGTCAAACTTGTAGTACTGCGCCGCCCACATCTGGTGTTGGCCGACATCTGACGTGATGTACACATCATCGTCTTTGGTCATGTTCCACAGCGTTTCAACCACATATTGCGGTTTGATGGTGCTGCCATCGCCCAGGCTGTACTTCATGCATTCGCGCTTACGCCAGGTGTCAATCGTGCTCCACCAGCCGCCGAGTGCATCTGCGTCGGGTTTGAGGCCTGATTCTTTGATCATCGCGATCAATTCAGTCAGCACATCTTTCACGTCGCCAACGATAGGAATGTCAACTTTCACGCGCTTGGAAATGCTTGACGGGTCAATGTCAATATGAATGATCTTGCGTTCGTTTTGCGCAAAGTGTTTGGGGTTTCCAATCACGCGGTCGTCAAAGCGCGCGCCAACAGCCAACAACACATCGCAGTTTTGCATGGCGTTGTTGGCCTCGTAGGTGCCGTGCATGCCCAACATACCCAAAAATTTCGGGTCGCTGGCCGGGTACGCGCCCAGGCCCATCAGCGTATTGGTGCACGGGTAGCCCAGCATGTCGACCAGCGTGCGCAGCTCGGCTGATGCGTTGCTCAGCAGCACGCCGCCGCCAGTGTAAATATACGGGCGCTTGGCCGTCATCAACAACTGCAGCGCCTTGCGAATCTGCCCGCCGTGGCCTTTGCGCGACGGGTTGTAGCTGCGCATTTCAACCGTGGTTGGGTAGCCGGTGTACGGAGTCTTGTTGAATGACACGTCTTTCGGAATATCCACCACCACTGGGCCCGGGCGACCGCTGCGGGCAATGTGAAAGGCCTTTTTCATCGTCTCGGCGATGTGCTTGGCGTCTTTCACCAAAAAGTTGTGCTTGACGATGGGCCGGGTGATGCCCACGGTGTCGCACTCCTGAAAAGCATCCAGGCCAATCGCGTGCGTAGGCACCTGGCCAGTGATGATGACCATCGGAATGCTGTCCATGTAGGCCGTCGCTATGCCGGTGATGGCGTTGGTAACGCCGGGGCCAGACGTGACCAGCGCTACGCCAACGTCGCCCGTGGCACGGGCGTAGCCGTCAGCTGCATGCACAGCGGCTTGCTCGTGGCGTACCAACACGTGCTGAATGGTGTCCTGCTTGTAAAACGCATCGTAGATGTGCAACACGGCACCGCCTGGGTAACCCCAGATGTACTTGACGTTTTCGGCCTGCAGGGATTTGACAAGAATTTCCGCTCCGCGAAGATCTTGTACGCTTGTAGGTGATTGCGCAGACGCTGCTGCGGCGGAAGCGAGTTCCGCTTTTGTGATTTCCATGATGAACCTTTGTGAATTTCTCTGACGAAATACCTTGGGTGCCTTTTCGCTGTCTCTTGTGGAGCAGCGTCAAGACTTGAGGCCAAAACCATAAGCAGAATCATCATCCGCCGAGTCATGACCCGTTTGCCGTTTGAAGTGCAGCGCGTATTATGACATTTCGCGTTGTGCAATCACGCCAAAGCGTCAGAAAATGGCACCCCACGACTCAGGCAATGCGATAATTTTGGTTAGCATGCATAACAACTAAAGCGCTAGACAAACGCGGCAAACCCGGAAACCCCTACCGTTGGCAACTGAACAAGAACTCTCTGACTTCCTGAAAAGCGTTGAAAAGCGCGCTTTCAAACGAAGCGTGTACCACACGCGGGACGAAGAAGCTGCTCTTGATATCGTTCAGGACAGCATGATGAAACTGGCGCACAGCTACGGCGACAAGCCGATAGCGGAGTTGCCCATGCTGTTTCAACGGATTTTGTCCAACACCACTCTGGACTGGTTTCGCCGACGCAAAACGCGTAATGCGCTTTTTTCCAACATGAGTGACTTTGAATCCGCTGGTGAAGACGGAGATTTCGATATTCTTGAAACTTTAGAGGTTCAGACTGACTCTGAAGGCACTGAAAGCGCGCAAGATGCCACAGAACGGGCTCAAATATTGCGCGAAATTGAAGTTGAAATAAAGCTTTTGCCCGGTCGTCAACGAGAAGCCTTTCTGATGCGTTACTGGGAGGAGATGGACGTGGCCGAGACGGCCTTGGCGATGGGTTGCTCTGAAGGCAGTGTCAAAACACACTGCTCACGTGCGGTTCTCGCCCTCAGTAAAGCGCTGAGCGCCAAAGGATTAAAACTATGACTAATTCACTACAAAACCGAGCTGACATCCTGCAAGACCGTTTCGCCCTCAAGGCCACGTCTTACCTGTCTGCAAGCACAGCCGATCTGCCTTACGACATTTCGGAGCGCCTGCGCGCCGCCCGTGTACAAGCCGTTGCCAAACGCAAAATTGCCAGCACTCAAACCGCTGCCGGCATTTTTAACGTCGGCGGTGGCAATGCGGCGCTTCCATGGGGCTCGTTTGATGGCATGGGCTGGTGGGGCCGACTTGGTTCTGTCATGCCGCTGGTTGCTTTGGTGGTAGGTTTGCTCACGATCAACTCTGTACAAAACGACAATCGGGCCCAGGAAATCGCAGAAGTTGATGCCGCGTTGCTGACAGATGCTTTGCCACCTGCTGCATTCTCAGACCCTGGATTTGTGCAATTTCTCAAAACCACCCGCTAATTTCAGAAACCTTGTTGCGTGACATGAAGCAAGCATTTGCGGTTTTCTGTTGGGTTGTTCTGCCAATTTTGGCTTATGCCCAGTCACCTTCCACGCCTGTAGTGCCCAAGGCTGCTGCCAGCAAATCGGTAGCTGCAAAACCAGTGGCGCCCCCTGCAACTTCCAAACCGGCATGGGCAGATCTGACAGCCCCACAGCAGCAGGCCCTCAAGCCACTGACGGCCACCTGGAACAGCATCAGTGAGCCACAAAAACGCAAATGGCTTGAAGTTTCTAAAAACTACCCTGCTTTGGCGCCTGCAGACCAGGTCACCATGCACAGCCGCATGAATGAGTGGGTCAACATGAGCCCGCAAGATCGTGCAGCAGCTCGGCTTAACTTTGCAAAAACCAAAGAATTGTCCAAACAGTTGACCCCAGACGAGAAAAAAGCCAAATGGGAAACCTATCAGGCCCTGAGCCCAGAAGAAAAAGCCAGATTGGCTGCCAAAGCCAGCCCCAAGCCAGCAGGCGCTGCCACAGCGGTCAAGCCCGTGTCGCCGCAAAAACTGGCTGTCACGCCTAAAAGCATGCCCGCGCCTAAAACACCATCGGGTGCAGCCAGCATCACTACAACAGGTGAAACTGCGCTGGGTGTGGCTAACCCAACAGCGCCGAACTGACCGTGCCTGAGGTGAGTGCTCCCTCGATACCGAGGCGCATGGCCTGCTGGGCTTATGAAGGCCTGCTGATGTTTGGTGTGGTGTTCCTGGCCGGCTACCTGTTCAGCACATTGAGTCAGACCCGTAACGCACTGGACAACCGCAACGCGCTGCAAGCCTTTTTGTTCGTCATTTTTGGCATTTACTTCGTCTGGTTTTGGGCCAAAGGGCAAACCCTGGCGATGAAAACCTGGGACATCCGCGTGGTTGACATGCACGGCGCGCCCATCACACAAACACGCGCCCTGGCTCGCTACGCACTTAGCTGGCTGTGGTTTTTACCGCCCTTGGGTATCAGCTGGTTGTTAGACCTGCCAGCCAAAGAAGGCGCAGTGATCGCCATGGGCTGGGTGGCTGTTTGGGCGGTGCTGGCCCGTTTTCACCCCCAAAAGCAGTTTTGGCACGATGCGCTGGCAGGCACGCAGCTCATCACCTGGAAAGCACCTGAAAGCCCCAAACGGTTGGCGCGCAGGGCAGCCAAATGAACACACCTGCTTTTTCAATCTGCGTTTATTGCGGCTCGCGCCCCGGCAACGATCCTGAATTCACCAACATTGCCAGGCAGGTCGGCACCTGGATAGGCGCGCACGGCGGCCAGCTGGTGTACGGCGGTGGCCGCAATGGGCTGATGGGCGTGGTGGCAGACGCCACGCTGGCTGCGGGCGGCCGCGTGACAGGTGTGATTCCCAAGGCGCTGGTTGACAAAGAGCAGGCGCATCATGGCTGCACAGAGCTGCATATTGTGGAAACCATGCACGAGCGAAAACGCATCATGGCCGAGCATGCCGATGCATTTTTGGCGCTGCCCGGCGGGATAGGCACCCTCGAAGAGTTTTTTGAAGTCTGGACCTGGCGGCAATTGGGCTACCACGACAAACCTGTGGGCTTGCTGAACATGAATGGCTATTACGACAAGCTGCTGGCGTTTTTGCAAATATCCGTCAGCTCAGGCTTCATGTCAGAGACTCTGATGCAGCTGATCAGCGTGGACACGCAGGCCAAGCCTTTGCTTGAAAGTTTGGTGCAGGCATCGGGGATGACACGAGCCCACCAGCGGCTCGATCAGATTTAATAAAACGCTACTAAACGGCAGCCTCGTCCTGCTCGCCTGTGCGAATGCGCACGGTGCGCTCAACACTGGTGATAAAAATCTTGCCGTCACCAATCTTGCCGGTACGGGCAGCGCGGATGATGGCATCCACGCAGCGGTCAACCTCAGACGTTTTGACCACCACCTCGACCTTGACCTTGGGCAAAAAATCGACCACGTATTCCGCGCCACGGTACAGCTCGGTGTGGCCCTTCTGGCGGCCAAAACCCTTGACTTCCGTAACGGTCAGGCCCGTTACGCCGCATTCGGCAAGCGCCTCGCGGACTTCTTCGAGTTTGAAGGGTTTGAGGATGGCGGTGATTTGTTTCACTGATGAGTCTCCGTTATTTTAAAAATCAAGATCTGAATTTGTTGGTGATAGGGTAGCGCCAATCCTTGCCGAAACTCCTGTGAGTTACCCGGATGCCAACTGGCGCTTGCCGCCTTTTGTACTCATTGATTTTAATCAATCGGGTCACGCGCTCAACCACCGCGCGGTCAAACCCGGCGGCAATGATGCTTTCAATGCTCTCGTCATTTTCCATGTAGCGCTCCAGAATCGCGTCCAGCACGTCATACGGCGGCAGGCTGTCCTGGTCAGTCTGGTCGGCTTTCAGTTCGGCGCTGGGTGGCCGCGTGATGATGCGCTCAGGAATCGGCGCTTTGCCAGTGCCGTAAGGGTCGTTGGCATTACGCCAATGCGCGAGCCTGAAAACCGTGGTCTTTGCCAGGTCCTTGATGACCGCAAAGCCGCCCGCCATGTCACCATACAGCGTGCAATAGCCAGTGGCCATTTCACTCTTGTTGCCAGTAGTCAGCACAATGGCGCCAAACTTGTTGGACAGCGCCATTAAAAATACGCCGCGAATCCGGGCTTGAATATTTTCCTCGGTCGTGTCCTCCGCCCTGCCCTTGAACTCGACCGCCAGCGATGCCTTGAACGCTTCAAATTCAGGAATGATGGACAGCTCGTCGTAACGAACCTTCATGCGCTGAGCCATCTCACGTGCGTCTATCCACGAAATGTCTGCGGTGTAAGGTGACGGCATCATGACCGTACGCACCTTGTCAGCACCAATGGCGTCCACCGCAATGGCCAGCACCAAAGCCGAATCAATACCGCCCGACAGTCCGAGCAGCGCACCGGGGAAACCGTTTTTACCCAGATAGTCGCGCACTCCAAGGACCAGCGCGTCCCACAGGTCAGCGTCATCGCTTTGCTCAGGCACCGTATCTGCTACTAATTCAATAGCTGCTTGCGCCGGATTCTGTTGGGCTACAGGCACATTTGATGCATTTTTTGAGGCATTTTTGACCGTTATGTCGAATAAATGCTCTTTAAAACTGTTTGCCCGGCCCGCCAGGGTGCCGTCAGCTTGCAGCGCGAATGAGCGGCCTTCAAACACGATCTCGTCCTGCCCGCCGACCAGATGCGCATAGATCAGCGGCAAGCCCACCGCATGCACCCGGCGGGTCATCATCTGCTCACGTTCACCCCCTTTGCCCACATGAAAAGGCGAGGCATTGATGACGACCAGCAACTCTGCGCCTGCATCCTTGGCGTCTTTGGCAGGCGCCTCAAACCAGGCATCTTCGCAAATCAGCAGACCGACTTTCAGCCCGCCAGCGTCAAACACGCAAGCTGAATGACCCGGCGTAAAGTAACGCCGCTCATCAAACACCTGGTAGTTGGGCAGCTCCCGCTTGGCATAGGTGTCAATTACCCTGCCTTCACGCAGCACCCTGGCCGCGTTGTAGCGCTGTTGTACGGCCACGCTTTTGGTGCGCACACCGTCGCCAGCCACAACAGGTGTACCAACCACCACCGTCAAGCCCTTTAACCCAGCCAGCGCATGGGCCACCTGATTCACGGCATCATCACAGGCTTGTATAAACGATGCACGTAAAAACAAATCTTCAGCGGCATAGCCACAAATCGCCAGCTCAGGCGTGATGACCAGGCGCACACCTTTAGCGTAGGCTGCGGTGCTGGCGTCAATTATTTTTTGTGCATTGCCGGGCATGTCGCCCACGCAGTAGTTCAATTGGAGAACACAGATTTTGCAAATTTCAGGTAGCAATACAGACTCCGAAAAAGGCGTGAAAAATTCTTTGGAAGATTATGTCATTCGTGTGCTGGATTCGCCGCTGGAGGTCAATGCAGCTGATTGGAACGCGCTGCTGGCAACGCAGTCATCCGGCGACACACTGAACCCCTTCATGCGCCACGAATATCTGGCGGCCATGATTCAGAGCGGCAGCGCCACGCCCAAGACGGGCTGGACACCACGTTTCATCACGCTGTGGCACGGCGATACGCTGGCCGCTGGCTGCGCGCTGTACCTCAAAGACCATTCCTATGGCGAATATGTGTTTGACCACGCCTGGGCCAATGCCTATCACCAGCACGGTCTGCCGTATTACCCCAAGGCCGTCGTGGCACCGCCGTTTACACCCGTGCCAGGCCCTCGTTTGCTGGCGCGCAATGCTGCCGAGCGCCAGCTGCTGGTCAAGGCCTTGATCGCCTGGTGCGAGGCGGAAAAACTGTCGTCGCTGCATTTGCTGTTTACCAGTGACGAGGACGTGAAAGCCTGTGAAGAAGCTGGGTTGATGCTCAGGCATACAGTCCAATTCCATTGGTCAAATACACAATCGCAGTACAAAAGCTTCGACGACTTCCTGATGTCGCTCAGTCAGGAAAAGCGCAAAAAAATCCGCCAGGAGCGAAAAAAAGTTCTAGATGCAGGCATCACCTTCCGCTGGGCGCTGGGCAAAGACATCAGCTCAGGCGACTGGGACTTTTTCTACCAATGCTACGAGCGTACCTACTACGAGCACGGCAACGCACCCTACCTGAGCCGTGACTTTTTTCAGCGCATGCAGGACACCATGCCCGAGAACTGGTTGATGTTTATCGCCGAACATGGTCAAGGCGAAAGCAAACAAATGATTGCTACGAGTTTGATAGCTGCTTGCGCCCGAATTGATTGGGCTGCAGGTAAAAATGACACCAAAAATAGCCCGAAAAACCAGTATTTAACCGCTTACGGCCGCTACTGGGGCGCACTTGCCAGAGTGGACTGCCTGCACTTTGAAGCCTGCTACTACCAGCCCCTGCAATGGTGCATCGAACACGGCGTGGCCAGTTTTGAAGGCGGTGCCCAGGGCGAGCACAAAATGGCGCGCGCGTTGCTGCCGGTCAAAACCACCAGCGCCCACTGGCTGGCCCATCCGTCTTTTGCCGACGCCGTTGAACGTTTTTTGGAGCGCGAAGGTGCAGGCATCAGCAACTACATGGGCGAGCTGGAAAGTCGCAGCCCGTACAAGCAAACCTGATGCTACAGTATCAGTAGCTGCTTGCGCCTGAATTCATTGGGCTAAAGGCACTTTTTACCCTCAAAAGGAGACAAAATGCCCGACTTCAACACCGTTACGGTGGCCAAAGACGCCAAAGAGCCCCGCATCGCCCGGCTGCGCCTGAACCGGCCAGAAAAGCTGAACGCCATCAGCAGCACCATGCCGGGCGACATTCGCAGCGCGGTGGCCTGGGCTGAGGCAGACGACGAAGTCCATGTCATTATTGTTGAAGGCGCGGGCCGGGCTTTTTGCGCAGGCTACGACCTGAATGAATACGCGGAAGGGACGGACCCGGACAACATCACCGCCGACCATCCGTGCAGGCAGGAAAAAACACCCTGGGACCCGATGGTGGACTACGCGCTGATGAAACGCCACACCGAAGAATTCATGTCACTGTGGCGGTGCACCAAGCCCACCATTGCCAAGGTGCATGGCTACGCGGTAGCGGGCGGCAGCGACATTGCCCTGTGCTGCGACATGCTGGTGATGGCCGACGATGCCAAGATTGGCTACATGCCAACCCGCGTCTGGGGCTGCCCGACGACGGCGATGTGGACTTACCGTATCGGCGCGATTCGGGCCAAACAGATGATGTTTACCGGCGACACAATTGATGGCACCAAAGCAGCCGAATGGGGCCTAGCCAATCTGTCGGTACCGCCCGATGAGCTGGACAGTGCCACCGACGCACTGGCCAGGCGCATTGCCGGCGTGCCCAAATCACATTTGATGATGCACAAGCTGGTGGTCAACCAGGTCTGGCTGTCAATGGGGCTGGAGCAGACACAAATGTTTGCCACCGTGTTTGACGGCATCACGCGGCACAACCCCGAGGGCATGTGGTTCAGGCGCCAGGCCCAGGCCGAAGGCTTTAAAAGCGCCATTGAATGGCGCGACAGCGGCCGCCCGATACCCGAGGGCGATGAGGCGCGGGCACTGGTGGCCAGCCTTGAAAAGCAGTTGGCCCAGGCCAGAGCCAAGTTGTAAACACCCTGACAAATAAGCACGACTTTGGCGCATAAAGTGTTGGAAATGTGCCACCTTGGTGCGACTTTACGCAGCAAATAATTGCGGCTTTTAATTTAGTTGAATAAGATGAAGCTTAGCAATGTCGCTACATCCAATTTATAGGGATTAAAAATGAAAAAAATCTTGACCGCTTGCGCTTTTGCAGCAGCAGCACTTACAGCAGCACCAGTCTTCGCTCAAGGCTATGTTGGCCTGGGTCTCGGCTCATCGAAAATCTCCGGCTTCGACAATGGCACCATCACTGGTGGCAACACCAACAAAAGCCTGGTAAAAATTTATGGCGGCTACCAGTTCACACCAAACTGGGGCGCAGAGCTGCAGTACTCTGATTTGGGTAAGCGCGATGTCATGAATGCAGGCGTTGCTGCTGGTTCGTTCACGACTTCCCAGTACAGCATTGCTGGCACGGGCACGCTGCCACTGAGCTCAGGTTTCTCCCTGCTGGGCAAACTTGGCGTGTCAGCTAACCGCATCAACGGCTCTGCACTGGTTGGCAACGCCAACAGCACGTCTGCCTTGATCGGTATTGGCGCGGCTTACAGCATCACGCCAGCTCTGTCAGTTCGTGTTGAATACGAAGACTTCGGCAAAGTTGCTACCGTTGCGGCCAATGGCAGCACCGTTCGTGCAAATGGCTATTCCATAAGCCTGAAATACGGTTTCTAAACCAGGTTGATCGCATCAAAAAAGCCGGGCTTGCCCGGCTTTTTTTCGTCTGCCCGCAGCCCCATCGCGGCAAACCCCAATCCCGTAAAACCTGCGGCTGGGTTAAGGTCACATGACGGAGACACACATGAAATCACTGACCGGCCTGGATGCGACTTTTTTATATCTGGAGACACCCGAGATGCCCATGCATGTGGGCTCGTTTAATTTATGCGCCTTGCCTGCCGGCTTTAAAGGCAGCTTTCACAAAGCCGTTGTGGCGCACATCGGCAAACGCATGCACCTGGCCCCGGTGTTTAGCCGCAAGCTGGTGTTTATGCCGCTGGATTTGGGGCATCCGTTGTGGGTTGAGGCTGATTCGGTGGACATTGGCTTTCATATTCGCCGGGCTGATTTGGCTAATAAATCTGCCAAAAAAGGCGCTGCGCCCATGACGCTGGCTGAAGCCCACAAACTGTGCGCACAGTTGCATGGCGAGCTGATTGATCGCAATTACCCGCTCTGGGAGTTTTATGTGTTTGACCGCATCAAGCTACCAGACGGCAGCTTGGTCGGCGGTTTTTTCTCAAAAATTCACCACGCAGCGCTTGACGGCAAAGGCGGCGTGATGCTGGCCAATGCACTGCTGGACCTGGGACCTGTACCGCGCGATGTACCGCCGCCAGATCTCAACAAAAAACGTATGAAGGAATCCGATTTAAAAATCGGCAAGATGATTGGCTCTGTGTTTTCAAGCTCGTTAGGCCAATTGATGAAAGTGGCCAAGTCGCTGCCTACCGCAGCCGCCACCTTCGGCAGCACGCTGGCCAGGCAGTCCACTGGCGCAACTGGTGCAACTGGCAAAACTGGTAATGGCATCAAGGTAAAAATGCCCATGAAGCTGGCACCCGCCACACCGTTTAATGCGGGCATCACCACCGACCGCGTGTTTGTCACCGCCACCGTCCCGCTGGCTGAATGCAAGGCCATGGGCAAGGTGGTGGGTGGCTCTTTTAATGACATCGTTCTGTGGATTTGCGCGACGGCACTGCGCAACTACCTGACGCAGCACCACAGCCTGCCTACAAAATCTCTTGTAGCTGCCATGCCGGTGTCCCTGCGCGATGCGGGCGCAACAGATGCCACCAATCTGGGCAACCAGGTCAGCATGACGCTGGTAGAGCTGGGCACGCACATGGCGCATCCGCTCAAGCGCATGAACGCCATCATGGCGTCAACTGCCAAAGTCAAAACATCGATGCAAAGCTTGAAGGGCTTGCTGCCGACCGACTACCCTTCCCTGCTGGCCCCGTGGCTGGTGGGCAGTGCGGCCAAAATGGCATTGAACGCTTACGGAAAATTAGGTAATGGCGGCCTCGCCAGCAAGCTGCCCATGGTCGCCAATCTGGTGATTTCCAACGTGCCCGGTGCACCGGTTCCCCTGTATTTGGCAGGCGCGCAGTTTTTAAGCTTTCACCCGTTGTCCATCATCATGCACGGCTTGGGCCTGAACATCACCATTCAGACCTATGCAGGTCATGTTGACTTTGGCATCATTGCCGATAAAAAAGCTTTGCCCCACGCCACCGATCTGGCCATGGCGATTGAAGCCGCTTTTAAAGAAGCGCAGGCGCTGCTGCACACTACGCCAGAACCCCTCAAAAAAACAGTCCCCAAGGTGACCCCTGAGGCCAAGTCAGGCAAGCGCCCTACGTCAAAAACGTTGCCACGCCGCGATACTCTTTTGAAGCCTGAAACAACCCCAAAATCCAATGTATCCAGCCATGGCAAGTCAGTTGCTCAAAAAATCACCCCTCGCAAAATTGTCAAGCGTCAAACCAGCCCAACCCGGCTTAACGCCTAGCCCCACCGTGCCACACAACCAGCCGCCCAGCGCCTGGCTGATGGCGCTTGAGCTGCGTGCCTTCTGGGAGTTTGGCGCTCTGCTGCCAGCCTGGCCACTGCTGGCACGCGCGCCAAAAGGCGACGCCCACGCGGTCATGGTGTTCCCTGGCCTGTCTGCCAACGACGCGTCCACCGTGCCGCTGCGCCATTACCTGCAATCACTGAACTACAAGCCCTGGGGCTGGGAGCAAGGTTTTAACTTTGGTCCACGCGCTGGTGTGATTGATGAAGCCAAAAGCAATCTGGAGCGCACCTTCAAAACCACTGGCCGCAAGGTCAGCCTGATTGGCTGGAGCCTGGGGGGCGTATACGCACGCGAGCTGGCCAAGGAAATGCCGCAAATGGTACGCAGCGTCATCACGCTGGGCACGCCGTTTGCTGGCTCGCACAAAGCGACCAACGCCTGGCGCGTGTACCAGCTGGCCAGTGGCCGCAAGATCGAGCTTGAGGCTGAAGGTTACGATCTGCCAACCGCGCCGCCGGTACCCACCACCAGTATTTACTCGCGTACCGACGGCGTGGTCGCCTGGCAAGCGAGCATTCAAGCGCCGTGCCAAACCAACCCACAGACTGAAAACATCGAGGTGCTGGCCAGCCACATTGGCCTGGGGTTAAACCCCAGCGCCTGGTGGGCAGTGGCGGATCGGCTGGCGCAAACAGAGGGTTACTGGCAACCATTTGGAGCCAAGAAAAAAGGCCGCATCGGCGGCCTGATTTTTCCTGGCTCCGAAGTGGAAAATTAAGCTTTGTTGGCAGCTTTGTAGTTGTCAATGCCGTCGGTGATTTCTTTATTGGCAGCGTCTGGGCCTTCCCAGCCGCCTATCTTGACCCACTTGCCCTCTTCCAGATCTTTGTAGTGCTCAAAGAAGTGGGCGATGGTTTTCAGCCGCAACGGGTTCATGTCCTCGGGCTTCTTCCAGTGGCTGTAGAGCGAGCATTTTTTGTCAATCGGCACGGCCAGCACCTTGCCGTCTTCGCCAGCTTCATCCGTCATTTTTAAAATGCCAATGGCGCGGCAAGTCACCACCACACCAGGGATCAGTGGCACAGGCGTGATGACCAGCACATCGACCGGGTCACCGTCACCGCTCAGGGTTTTGGGCACATAGCCGTAGTTGGTGGGGTAATGCATCGACGTGCTCATAAAGCGGTCCACGAAAATCGCGCCTGATTCCTTGTCCACCTCGTACTTCACCGGGTCGGCATTCATCGGGATTTCGATGATGACGTTGAAGGACTCGGGGGCGTTTTTACCGGGGGTGACTTTATCTAATGACATGGTGGGACGTTGTTGATGAATAAAAAAGAAAATTGTGAAACCGCAGACTAGGATTTACCCTCATTTTACTGATTCAGAACTGACGAAACGCGAAGTTGTCATGTTTTCGCGTTAAATTTAGAGGGTTGGCCAATCGACTCAAACCTGAGCAACGAGGAAGCAGCGCAGCGGGTTGGGATGCATGCGTTTCAACTCTCCAAGCAAAAAACATAGGAGATTTCAATATGACAGGCAACTCAGCGCTTATTTTGGCGCTTGTGTGTGGCTTTATCGCCGTCGGGTACGGCTTCTGGGCACGCAGCTGGATTTTGTCGCAAGACGCAGGCAATGCGCGCATGCAGGAAATTGCAGCCGCCATTCAAACCGGTGCCGCCGCTTATCTGGCACGGCAGTACAAAACCATCGCCATTGTTGGCGTGGTGCTGGCTGTGCTGATTGGCATCTTTCTTGACGGTAAAACTGCTGTCGGCTTTGTCGTCGGTGCGGTATTGTCAGGTGCTTGCGGATTTATCGGCATGAACGTGTCGGTACGCGCCAACGTGCGCACCGCACAAGCCGCCACCAAGGGCATTGGCCCGGCGCTTGATGTCGCCTTCAGGGGTGGCGCAATCACTGGCATGCTGGTGGTGGGACTAGGCCTGCTGGGCGTCACCGCGTTTTACTGGTTTTTGGTGGGCAATGGCAACTACACGCCTGACAAAAAGCTGGCTGACTTGCTCAACCCGCTGATTGGTTTTGCTTTCGGCTCATCGCTGATTTCGATCTTTGCACGTTTGGGCGGTGGTATTTTTACCAAAGGCGCTGACGTGGGTGCTGACCTGGTTGGCAAGGTCGAGGCAGGTATTCCTGAAGACGACCCGCGCAACCCGGCTGTAATTGCCGACAACGTGGGCGACAACGTGGGTGACTGCGCGGGTATGGCCGCTGACCTGTTTGAAACCTACGCCGTGACGCTGATTGCCACCATGGTGCTGGGCGCGTTGCTGGTAGCCGCCAGCCCCGTTAATGCGGTGCTGTATCCACTGGCGCTGGGCGCGGTGTCCATCGTTGCCTCCATCATTGGCTGCTTTTTCGTCAAGGCATCGCCAGGCATGAAAAACGTCATGCCAGCGCTGTACAAAGGTTTGGCCATTGCGGGCGGGTTGTCGCTGGTGGCGTTTTACTTTGTCACGATGTGGCTGATACCTGACAACGCCATCACGGCCACTGGCAGCCAGATGAAATTGTTCGGTGCCTGCGCCGTTGGACTGGTGTTGACAGCCGCGCTGGTATGGGTGACCGAGTACTACACTGGCACGCAGTACGCCCCGGTTAAACACATTGCCCAAGCTTCCACCACTGGTCACGGCACCAACATCATTGCGGGCCTGGGCGTGTCGATGCGTTCTACCGCATGGCCCGTCATGTTTGTATGCGTCGCCATTTTGGTGTCGTTCAAATTGGCAGGTCTGTATGGCATTGCAATCGCTGCAACGTCCATGCTGAGCATGGCAGGCATTGTGGTCGCGCTGGATGCCTATGGCCCGATCACCGACAACGCTGGCGGTATTGCCGAGATGGCCGACATGCCGCCTGAAGTGCGCGCCGTGACCGATCCATTGGATGCGGTAGGCAACACCACCAAGGCCGTGACCAAAGGCTACGCGATTGGCTCAGCTGGTCTGGCCGCGCTGGTGCTGTTCGCTGACTACACGCACAAGCTGGAGAGCTACGGCAGAGCCATCAGCTTTGACCTGAGCGACCCAATGGTCATCGTTGGTTTGTTTATCGGTGGTTTGATTCCCTACCTGTTCGGCGCTATGGCCATGGAAGCGGTGGGCCGCGCAGCAGGATCCGTAGTGGTTGAAGTACGTCGCCAGTTTGCCGATGGCCTGATCATGGCCGGCAAACGCAAGCCTGACTACAGCGCAGCGGTTGACATGCTGACGACATCTGCCATCAAGGAAATGATCATCCCGTCATTGTTGCCAGTCGTTGTGCCGATTCTTGTCGGTTTGCTGCTCGGCCCCAAAGCGCTTGGCGGTATGTTGATGGGCACCATCGTGACTGGCCTCTTCGTAGCCATTTCAATGTGTACCGGCGGAGGCGCTTGGGACAACGCCAAAAAGTACATTGAAGACGGCAATCACGGCGGCAAAGGCTCTGATGCGCACAAAGCAGCAGTGACCGGCGACACCGTGGGCGACCCGTACAAGGACACTGCTGGCCCAGCCATTAACCCGCTGATCAAGATCATCAACATCGTGGCGCTGTTGATTGTGCCGCTGGTGGTGAAGGTTCATGGTGGTGACGCGGTTGCTGCACCGACTGCACCTGCAGCCATCAGCGCGCCATCTGTCAGGGCTCCGGCGGTACCCGCTGTGCCTGCACCGACTGCACCGGCTGCACCTGCAGCCATCAGCGCGTCATCTGCCATCACTCCGGCGGTGCCCGCCCTGCCTGCACCGGCCCCCAAGCAGGCGCCAGACGCCGGCGCAACACCGACTCCCGTGCCTGCATCAGCCCCTAAATAAGCTGATAAATCACTTTAAAAAGCCCGCTGCTGCGGGCTTTTTTTCGTCTTGTAGCGCTACCACTCTTTAACGCAAGCCATTTGACGCAAAATGGCTGGTATGCAACTCAACTACATTGCCAACGCGTCTGTCCCTTCCTCTTCCGGTAAAACCATCAACGTCATTGACCCGTCTGATGGTCAGCTATTTGAGGAAATTCAGCGCAGCAATGCCACTGATATTCACACCGCCGTCATTGCGGCGCGCGACTGCTTTGACCTGGTCTGGCAGCACATCACCGCTGCCGAGCGCGGGCGGCTGTTGATGCGGCTGTCAAACAAAATCGCTGAGCACGCTGACGAGTTGGCCTTGCTGGAGCAACGTGATTGCGGCAAACCCGTGAAGCAGGCGCGTGCAGACGCAGCTGCCTTGGTTCGGTATTTTGAGTTTTACGCAGGGGCATGCGACAAGCTGCACGGCGACACCCTGCCTTACCTGAACGGCTACAGCGTGATGACCTGGCGCGAGCCGCATGGCGTCACGGGTCACATCATTCCGTGGAACTACCCGATGCAGATTTTTGGCCGCAGTGTGGGTGGGGCGCTGGCGGCGGGCAACGTGTGTGTGGTCAAGCCGAGTGAAGACGCGTGTTTGTCACTGATCCGCGTAGCGCAACTGGCGGCCGACGTCGGCTTTCCGGCAGGTGCCATCAACATCGTCACCGGTTACGGCCACGAAGTGGGTGACGCGCTGGCGCGGCATGCAGGCATTGACCACATCAGCTTTACCGGCAGTCCCGGCGTGGGCACCTTGATAGCCCAAGTCGCAGCCGTGCGTCACTGCCCTGTCACGCTGGAACTCGGCGGCAAAAGCCCGCAAATTGTTTTTGCTGATGCCAATCTGGACGAAACCATCCCCACCATCATCAACGCCATCGTGCAAAACGCCGGGCAAACCTGTTCGGCAGGTTCAAGGCTACTGGTGGAGCAAAGCATTTACGAGCCATTGCTAGAGCGGCTAGGCGCAGCGTTTGAAGCACTGCGCGTCGGCCCCGCCGCGATGGATCTGGACGTCGGCCCCCTCATACGCCAAAGCCAGCAGCAGCGCGTGTGGGACTTTTTAAGCGACGCCCACGTAGCCGGCATTCCCATGGTGGCGCAGGGCCAGATTGTTGATGAGGCACCCGACACAGGCTTCTACCAGGCCCCCACCCTGCTGCGCGACGTGCCGGTGATGCACCGCCTGACACAAGAAGAAGTCTTTGGCCCGGTGCTGTGCGCCATGCCTTTCAAAGACGAAGCCCACGCCATCGAATTGGCCAACGCCACCCAATTCGGCCTGGTCGCAGGCGTGTGGACGCAAAACGGCGCACGCCAGTTCCGCATGGCCAAAAAAGTCCGCGCGGGTCAGGTTTTCATCAACAGCTATGGTGCAGGTGCCGGGATTGAACTGCCTTTTGGCGGCGTGAAGTCGTCAGGCTATGGGCGCGAGAAGGGGTTTGAGGCTTTGCTTGGGTTTACCACGCTGAAGACTGTGGCAGTCAAGCATGGGTAAGCAGTTATTGGCTTGATTTCATTATTGACATGCAGGTTACGACAGCAGGCATTCAACTGGCAAAAACCATGTTTTAGGTGCGCACGGTTAACGAATTTGGCAAGCCCATCACTTGCCTGAGCGTGATTTCTGGCCATCGTGCCGACGTCCACAACATCAAGGTGGTGTCGGTTTTGTCCAGCAGCAACTGCTGTATCAATGGTTCAAGCAGCGTTGTGTCAGGGTCAGCCAGCAAGATGTAAGGTGGCTCCGCATCAGATGCCACCACCAGTTGACCGACCCAGCCAAGCGTGGTTAAAAGCTCCAGGACAGGTTCTAGCTGGAGCACATCCACACGCAAAAGACTCGCCAGTCTGGAGGCACTGCGCCCATTGCGGCTTGTTTTTTGTTGTTCATGCAATTGCTGCAATACCTCAAGCGCTAACTGGAATTGCCAGCCTTGGCCACCACCACGGCGCGCTACACCAACCAGCAAGCTGGGCAGGTAGGCTGCTATCACCGCGCCCATCAGCACAATCACCCAGGCCACATAAATCCAGACCAGCAAGATCGGCAATGTCGCAAACGCGCCGTAAATCAGTGAATAGGTGGGCACCATGCTCAAGTACAGGCTGAGGGCTTTTTTAGCCAGCTCGATACCCAGCGCGACAAACACCCCGCCCACCCAGGCATGCGACCACCGGACGTAAGTGTTCGGCACATAGCGGTACAGCGCCGCCATGCCACCCGCTACGATGGCAAATTGAAACGCATTGATGACGAAACGCAGCGGCGCTGGCATGCTACCCACCAGGCCGCTGGATGCCGACACCAAAAACGAGGTGAGCGCCAGGCTGGCACCCAGCAACACTGGCCCCAGCGTGATGGCAGCCCAGTAGATCAGTACGCGCTGGGTGAATGGCCGCAACTTTTTAACCCGCCAAATGTTGTTCAGCGTGCGGTCAATCGTCAAAATCAAGGCAATCGCCGTGATCAGCAGCACACCCAGCCCTGCGCCGCCCAGCTTGTTGGCCTGGCGGCTGAACTGCGTCAAATAACCCAGCACTTGGCGGGCAATGTTGTCGGGAATCAAACTTTGAATCAACCAGGCTTGCAGCGCACCCTGCATTTTTGAAAACATCGGGAATGCCGTAAAAATAGCCAGAGCCACGGTAAAAAACGGCACCAGCGCAATGGAGGTGGTGAACGTCAGGCTGCTGGCCGTCAGGCCCATGTGGTCGTCGCGAAAGCGGACGCGCAGCGTGTGCAAGGTGTCACGCCAGGGAAAGTGGGCCAAGTCTTTCAAGAAGACTTGCAATCGTTGTTGAAAATTCATCCCCGGTATCATGCCTCAAGCATCTGCTCATCCCTTCCTTTTCCTGACATGAACAAAGAAAATCAAATTGATGCCATCCGCTGGACGGCGGCGACCAGCCTGTTTGGCCTGATTGTGCTGGGCGTGTTGTGGGAAATGGTGCTGGCTCCCATACGCCCAGGCGGTTCGTTGTTAGCACTTAAGGTGTTACCGCTGATACTGCCGCTGGCAGGCGTGATGAAAAACCGCATGTACACCTACCGCTGGCTCAGCCTGCTGGTGTGGCTGTACTTTACCGAAGGCGTGGTTCGCGCCTGGAGCGACAAGGCACCTGGCAACTATTTGGCGATGATCGAAGTGGTCTTGTGTCTGGTGCTGTTCACCGCCTGTTCGCTGCATGTGAAGATCAGGTTCAAGGGCATTGCCAAGTTGCCCAAAGGAAGTTACTGATCATGTCAACCGTGCAAGGCAAGCTGATTGAGCATTTAAAAAATACCGTTGGCACAAACAACGTGCTGGTCGAGGGCGACTTGTCAGCCTATGAGCTGGACTGGCGCAAACGCTCACGCGGCAAGGCCTTGGCTGTGGTGCGGCCAGCCAATACGCTTGAAGTTGCCGATGTTGTCAAAGCCTGCGCTGCTAATGGCGTCAGCATCGTTACCCAAGGTGGCAACACGGGGTTGGTGGGCGGCTCGATTCCCGACGAATCAGGTCAGCAAGTGGTGCTAAGCCTGGGGCGCATGAATACCGTGCGCCACATCGACGCAGCCAACCTGACCATGACTGTCGATGCAGGCTGCATTTTGCAAACTCTGCAAGACGCGGCCGAAAAAGCAGGTTTTCTGTTTCCCTTGAGTCTGGCTGCTGAAGGCAGTTGCACGATTGGCGGCAATTTGGCCACCAATGCGGGCGGCACGCAGGTTGTGCGCTACGGCAATGCCCGTGACTTGTGTTTGGGACTTGAAGTGGTGACTGCGCAGGGCGACATCTGGCACGGCCTGAGCGGCTTGCGCAAAGACAACACGGGTTATGACCTGCGCGATTTGTTTGTCGGCAGTGAAGGCACGCTCGGCATCATCACTGCCGCCACACTCAAGCTGTACCCCATGCCCGCCGCAAGGCTAACCGCTTGGGCAGCCGTACCGTCGATGCAGCATGCGGTCACCCTGCTGGGGCTGGCGCACAAACATTTAGGCGCAGGTTTGACGGGCTTTGAAGTGATGGGGCAGTTTGCTTTGAGCCTGGTGGCCAAGCATTACCCACAGCAGCGTGTGCCGCTTTGGCAAGACGCGCCTTACTGCGTTTTGCTTGAAAATTCTGACCATGAGAGTGAAAACCACGCCAGAGAGCAGTTTGAAAAACTGCTTGAAACTGCTTTTGAAAACGGCTGCGTGCTAGACGCAGTAGTGGCTGAAAATTTGACCCAGGCTCACCAGCTCTGGCACATCCGCGAAAGCATTCCGCTGGCGCAGGCTGAAGAAGGCTTGAACATCAAACATGACATTTCAATCGCCGTGTCACGCATTCCAGAATTTGTAGCCACCACTGACGCGCTGCTGGAGGCGGCGATATCGGGCGTGCGGCTGGTCAATTTTGGCCACTTGGGTGATGGCAATTTGCACTACAACGTGCAGGCCCCTCTAGAGGGCGACAGCAAGGTGTTCTTACGTGACCGCGAGGCGCAAGTGAACACGATTGTTTATGACTCGGTAGCGCGTTTTGAGGGCTCCATTTCAGCAGAGCATGGCGTGGGCAGTTTGAAACTCGACAAGCTGGAACAGCACAAATCCCCGGTTGCCCTGGGCATGATGCGCGCCATCAAGCAGGCACTTGACCCACAGAGCGTGATGAATCCGGGGCGGGTGCTGAGGGCATAATTCTGGTTGAAGCCCAGCCGTGTCCCGTGCGCCTTTCTGACCTTTACTCCGGTTTGTTCATGACCCCATCCACTTTCTCCCAATACGAAAACTTCATGCGCCACGTTGACACGCATGGCGTGTTCAAGGCTGACCGCACCGGCACCGGTACCAAAAGCGTGTTTGGTTACCAGATGCGGTTTGATCTACAGCGCGGCTTTCCGCTGGTCACGACCAAGAAGGTGCACCTCAAATCCATCGTGCATGAACTGCTGTGGTTTCTGCAAGGGTCGGGTGACAACAACTGGCTGAAAGAACGCGGCGTGACGATCTGGGACGAGTGGGCGCGCGCTGATGGCGACTTGGGCCCTGTGTACGGTGTGCAGTGGCGCAGCTGGCCCACACCTGACGGCGGGCACATTGACCAGATCAGTGATGTCATCAAAACCCTGAAAACCAACCCCGATTCGCGCCGCATCATCGTCAGTGCCTGGAATGTGGCGGACTTGAGCAAGATGGCACTGATGCCTTGTCATGCGTTTTTTCAGTTCTACGTGGCCCCGGCAACTAAGCCTGGTGGCAAGGGTCAATTGAGCTGCCAGTTGTATCAGCGCAGTGCTGATATTTTTCTGGGTGTGCCGTTCAACATTGCCAGTTACGCGCTGCTGACGCACATGGTGGCGCAGCAATGTGATTTGGACGTTGGCGACTTTATCTGGACGGGCGGTGACTGCCACATTTACAGCAACCACCACGAACAGGTGACGCTGCAATTAAGCCGTGAACCCATGGCCTACCCCACGCTCAATATCAAACGCAAGCCAGAATCCATATTTGATTATGCGTTTGATGATTTTGAGTTTGTGAACTACCAGCACCATCCGGCCATCAAGGCGCCGGTGGCTGTGTAGGGCGATGCAGCGCATGAAGATCAACATGATTTTTGCCCGCTCCGCCAACGGCGTGATTGGTAAAAACAACGCCATGCCCTGGCATCTGCCTGAAGACCTGGCGCATTTCAAAAAGCTCACGCTGGGCAGCCCCGTCATCATGGGCCGCAAAACCTGGGATTCATTGCCCGCCAAATTTCGCCCTTTGCCGGGTCGTACCAACGTGGTGATTACCCGCCAGGCTGACTGGCAAGCTGAAGGCGCACAAACCGCAGGCAGCTTGCAAGATGCATTAGCGCTGTGCCAAACCTCAAACGTGATCTGGATCATTGGTGGCGCACAAATCTACGCACAGGCAGAACCGTTGGCGAACCGGATTGAAGTAACGCACATCGACAAAGACTTTGAAGGCGATGCGTTTGCCCCAAAGCTCGGGCCACAATGGACGCCAAGTCATCGTGAAGAGCATGTGTCTTCAACCGGACTGAATTACAGCTTTATCACTTACACAAAACCACAAGGAGACTGATATGTCAGGAGGCGGATTTCACGTACACGGGCCACACGACCACGAGCTGGAGCATGCGGCGCAAGGCGGACATGGTGAGCATGACGAAAAAGGCAAAGGCATGATTGCGCAAATCGCCGTTATTACCGCCGTCATAGCCACTGTGGGCGCCATTTTTGCCTATATGGGTGGTGCGACACAGGCCAACGCAGGCCTGTACAAAAACAATGCGGCCATCAAGAAAACCGAAGCGTCCAATCAATGGAATTTCTTTCAGGCCAAAAGCACCAAGCAGTCACTTGCCGAAGTCTCGCGCGACCTGTCGGCTGACAGTGTGAAAGACAAATACCAGGCCAAGATTGACCGGTACGAAAAAGAAAAAAACGAGATCAAACTGGCCGCTGAAAAGCTGGAAAAAGAAGCTACCGACTGGGACAAACGCTCAGACGAACAAATGCACCAGCACCACCGCTGGGCTCAGGCCACCACGGTGCTGCAAATATCGATCGCCATGGCGGCTATCGCTTTGCTGACACGCAAACGCTGGGTGGAATATGTCATGTTTGCTGCTGCAGCGGGTGGTTTGCTGGTTGGCGTGCTGGCGATTCTGCATATTTAATGCTACATATTTAATAGCTGCTTGCGCCCGAATTTATTGGGCTACAGCTCTATTTAATACCTAAAACGACCTGAAAATGACCCGAATTTCTACCTGGAACGTCAATTCACTGGCCGTACGGCTGCCGCAGGTGATTGACTGGCTGGCTGCCAACCCGGTCGATGCGCTGTGCCTGCAAGAGCTCAAACTGACGGATGAAAAGTTCCCTTTCAAGGAGCTTGAAGCGGTGGGCTACCACAGCGTGGCATTCGGCCAGAAGACCTACAACGGTGTGGCGATTTTGAGTCGCTGCCAAGCACGCGATGTGGTGAAAAATATCACTGGCTTTGCGGATGAACAGTCGCGCGTCATTGCCTGCACGCTTGATACGCCGCAAGGTGAAGTGCGTATCGTCAACGGCTATTTTGTCAATGGCCAGGCACCGGGCACTGACAAGTTTGCCTACAAAATGAAGTGGCTCGATGGCCTGCGCGCCATGCTGCAAAGCGAGATGGCTGCGCATGCCAATCTGGTGTTGCTGGGTGATTTCAATATCACGGTAGATGACCGCGACACCTACGACGCCGAAGGCTTGCGCGAGACGATTCACCACACGACCGAGGAGCGCCAGCATTTCCAGGCGCTGGTGGCACTGGGACTGACGGACGCCTTTCGCATGTTTGAGCAGCCTGAAAAAAGCTATTCCTGGTGGGACTACCGCGAATTTGCGTTTCGTCGTAACCGTGGCTTGCTGATTGATCGCATCCTGGTCAGCCAAGCACTCAAGCCGCTGGTCACCAGTTGCGTGATTGACAAGCTGCCGCGTAAAAATGAACGGCCCAGTGACCACGCGCCAGTTGTTGTGACGCTGGCTTGATTCACTCTAAATTCAGCTCTTGAATTTTGCGCGTGATGGTGTTACGGCCAATCCCGAGTTTTTGCGCCGCCTCAATCCGTCGGCCTCGTGTATTGAGCAACGCGGTTTGAATCAGTTTTGACTCAAACCGGCGGCTCAAAACGTCCCACACCTCGGTGCATCCTGCGGCCAGCAGGGCTTGAGTCTCGACTTCCAAGTCAGCCTCCCAACCATGTGACGTTGCGGCGTGCCCTACCGAGATCAGCTCAGGTACTGACGCAGATTTAAACGGCTCTGACGCTGCATCGGGCGTGTGCTGAGCTGGCGCGGCAGGCAACACTGCCGCTTCTGGTGGCAAGACGGTTTTAGCCGTCTCAGGTGTTGCGCCCAGCACTTCAGGTGGCAAATCTTTTGATTCAATCACCTGCGCCGGGGCCATTACCGTCAGCCAGTGGCAAATATTTTCCAGCTGCCGCACATTGCCTGGAAAACCAAATTTGCTCAATTGCTGCAACGCGGCGTCAGATATGCGCTTGGGCTCTACGCCCAATTGCTTGGCGCTTTGCTGCAAGAAGTGTCGGGTTAATGCAAACACGTCTTCACGGCGCTCACGCAGCGCAGGCAAGCGCAAGCGAATCACGTTCAAGCGGTGGTACAGGTCCTCGCGGAACACGCCTTCTTTAACGCGTTGTTCCAGGTCCTGGTGGGTGGCCGCAATCACGCGCGGATTTGCCTTGATGGCGTTGTGCCCACCGACCCGATAAAAATGCCCGTCGCTCAAGACGCGCAGCAAACGCGTTTGCAAATCAAATGGCATGTCGCCAATCTCATCGAGAAACAACGTGCCGCCTTCTGCCTGCTCAAAGCGGCCACGGCGCATGGTTTGCGCACCGGTAAAAGCCCCGCGTTCATGGCCAAACAATTCGCTCTCCAGCAAATCCTTCGGGATAGCTGCGGTATTGATAGCAATAAAAGGCCCGTTGGCGCGGCTCGAATGCTTGTGCAACGCCTTGGCCACCAGCTCTTTGCCAGAGCCAGATTCACCGGTGATCATCACCGTCACGTTGCTCTGGCTCAAACGGCCAATGGCCCTGAAAACATCTTGCATGGCTGGTGCCTGGCCCAGCATTTCAGGGGCGGCGGCCATGCGTTCTTCAGCCACTTCTTCGCGCTGGCTTTCTTCAACCGCACGGCGAATCAGCTCAACGGCTTTGGGCAGGTCAAACGGCTTGGGCAGGTATTCAAACGCGCCGCCCTGAAAGGCCGACACGGCGCTGTCCAGGTCAGAAAACGCCGTCATGATGATGACAGGCAGGCCGGGCAGTTTTTGTTTGACCTTTTCCAGCAGGTCAAGACCAGAGCCACCGGGCATGCGGATGTCGCTCACCAGGATTTGCGGGCCTTCTTCATCGGCCGCCCCATCGAGTTCAGCCAGCGCAGCCAGCACTTCGCGCGGGTTGGTAAAGCTGCGAGTAGGCAGGTCTTCGCGCAACAAAGCTTTTTCCAGTACGAACCGGATCGACTGGTCATCATCAACAATCCAGATGGGCTTCATGCTGTGTTCCCTATGGGCATTGCCCAAAATGCTTGTATGTCAAAAATATCAAGCGTTCAGGCGTCAAGGCAGCGGTATCAGCAGCTTGAAATCTGTTCGCCCCGGGACGCTGTCGCACTCAATCAAGCCGTGGTGTTGCTGTACAAAAGTTTGCGCCAATGTCAGCCCCAGCCCTGAACCGCCTTCACGCCCCGATATCAGCGGATAGAAAATTCGGTCTTTCAAAGAGTCCGGCACGCCCGGTCCATTGTCAATGACATGCAATTCCAGTGCCAAGCGGTAGCGTTGTTTGCCAAACGTGACTTGCCGGGCGATTCGGGTCTTGAAAGTGATCTGCGCATCACCGACTGCAATGCGTTCACCCAGCGCCTGCGCAGCGTTGTGGGCAATGTTGATGACCGCCTGAATCAGCTGCTCGCGGTCACCCCGAAACTCGGGAATAGACACGTCATAGTCCCGGTTAAAGCGAAGCCCTTTGGGGAACTCGGCCAATATCAGCGACCGCACACGCTCGCACACCTCATGAATGCTGACGTCGCCCACCAGGTGCGGCCTGCGGTGCGGGGCCAGCAGGCGGTCTACCAGTGATTGCAGGCGGTCGGCCTCATGAATGATGACCTGGGTGTATTCGGTCAGCGACTTGTCAATGTCCATCTGCAGCAACTGAGCTGCCCCGCGAATGCCGCCCAGCGGGTTTTTGATCTCATGCGCCAGATTGCGGATCAGCTCTTTGGTGGCCTGTGCCTGGTCCATCAGGCGCTCTTCGCGGTCTTGTTTGGCCTGCTGCTCCAGCGGCAGCATCTCGACAATGGCCTCGCCCGGCATGTCGGTTTGTGCCACCACCACGTGCACAGGCATGGGCTCGTGGTTCAGGCGCTTGAGCCAGGCGTCATAGCGCAAGGCGGCAAACTCATTGCTGCCCGCCCCTTCAAGGGCGTTTTGCAAGATATGCGGCTCGGTAAAGCAGTCGGGGAGTTGCGAGCCTTCAATGGTGCGGCGCGATGTGCCCAATGCGTCTTCAAGCGCGGCATTGGCAAACACCACCACGCCATCGGTGCGTACCACAGCCACCAGCGTGGCCAGCAGGTCAAAGGCGTGGAAACGGTCAGCAACAAAGGGCGGCGGCTTGCTGGAAAAAAATGAAGGCTTTTTCAAGCCCTCCATTCTGACGCAGAAAAGCGGTTGGAGGCAAACCGGTGGTTAATTGCTATTCGGCAGGCGTGATATTTCGCGTTTGAGGCCTGCAATGTCGCTCTGGTTACGGGCGATGCCGTCTTTCAGTTCCGCGACGCGGTCCAGGTAACGCTGGTAGTTGCGGCCTTCTATGCCCTGCTTTTCAGGCTCGCCGTTGTTGTATTCTTTTTGCTGTTCGGCCAGCTTGGCTTCGGCTTTTTTAAGTTCAGATTCCAAAATATTGCGCGAGTCGCTGTTGCGCGCTTTTTGGTCCGGGCTGCCGTCAGTACGCCCACCGGAGGACTGACCAGAAGCAGCCACGCGCACAGGCGTTTTTTGCACAAACGTGCTTTGAACCACGGTGACGTTGCCCCCCTGCATGGTCTTGCAACCCCGGAGTTGTGCGTCTTTGACGTTGTTGATGTATTCGGTGCTTTTGCCATCTGCACCGACGCAGCGGTAGACATCCGCAGAAGCAATGCCAGTGGCCAATGCCAGCAACAAAGAACAAGATGAGATCGGTAAAGTATGTTTCATGCGTAACCCCAGGTGCCCATAAAGGCTAGGACGGTCTATCAGTATGCGGCAAACACATGAAAACTCAAAGCTATCTGACAATAACTTTGGCTCCAGACAAAAAAAGGACGGCAAAAGCCGTCCTTTTTTAACCACATGTACGGTGGGTGATGAATTACAGCGAGTAGTACATGTCGAACTCAATTGGGTGCGTGGCCATGCGCAAGCGCGTGACCTCGCCCATTTTCAGTTCAATGTAAGCGTCGATCATTGAATCGGTGAACACGCCGCCTTTGGTCAAAAAGCCGCGGCCCACGTCCAGGCAATCGAGTGCCTGGTCCAGGCTGTGGCACACGGTCGGGATTTTTGCGTCTTCTTCAGGCGGCAGATGGTACAAGTCCTTGGTGGCAGCTTCGCCCGGATGAATTTTGTTCTCCACACCGTCCAGGCCAGCCATCATCAAGGCAGCAAAACCCAGGTACGGGTTCATCAATGGATCCGGGAAGCGCGCTTCAATGCGGCGACCTTTCGGGTTGGCCACGTAAGGGATGCGGATGGATGCTGAACGGTTTTTAGCCGAATAAGCCAGCTTGACCGGCGCCTCAAAACCTGGGACCAAACGCTTGTAGCTGTTGGTGCCGGGGTTGGTGATGGCGTTCAGTGCGCGTGCGTGCTTGATGATGCCGCCGATGTAGTACAGCGCAAAATCTGACAGGCCTGCATAGCCGTCGCCAGCAAACAGGTTTTTGCCATCTTTCCAGATCGACTGGTGAACGTGCATGCCGCTGCCGTTGTCACCAACGATGGGTTTTGGCATGAACGTAGCGGTTTTGCCATAAGCATTGGCCACGTTTTGCACCACGTACTTCAGCAACTGTGTCCAGTCAGCGCGCTGCACCAGCGTGC